>NZ_FKLB01000009.1:0-18843 GCF_900067035.1 Pseudomonas sp. 1 R 17 | reverse complement strand
CCCATCAAGAACACCGCGTTTTTCCAGGTAAATCCTGATAACAGCTTTTGGGGCCGCTTCGCCGCCCGGCGCGGGGCAAGCCCGCTCACCACAAGAGCCAGGTCACTCCAGGCTGGATACATTCAGGCACCCGATGACGGGTTTTCTGCAATGGGATGATCTTTTGTGATGGGGCAAGCCCGCTCACCACAAAAGCCAGGTCACTCCGGGCTGGATACATTCAGTCACCCGATGACACTGGCTCGCCAGCTACGGCGCGCTAGTGTTAATGCTCTTCAGGACGGTCCCCAGGAGCATCGGAATGCGCCCCACACCCCAATCCCATCGCCTGCGTCACGGTCGTTACTCTGAATACGGACGCAGTTACCTCATTACCGTTGTCGTGCATCACCGTCAGCGCCTATTCACCGACCTTTATCTGGGTCGTCTGTTGGTGGCCGAATTCCGGCAGGTTCATGAGCTGGGATTGGTCGACTCTCTGGCCTGGGTCATCATGCCTGACCACATTCACTGGTTGTTTGAGCTGAAGCAGAAGACGTTGCCCGACGTGGTGCGGCGTATGAAGTCGCGTAGCACGCGGACCATCAACCGGCGTCGTCAAAGCAAGGAGCGTGTCTGGCAACCCGGTTATCACGATAGGGCTGTCCGTGCGGAGGATGATGTTCGCAAGATGGCTCGCTACATCATTGCCAACCCCTTGCGGGCCGGGTTGGTGGCGCAGGTAGGGGATTATTCGTTATGGGATGCTGCATGACTCTGATTGAGTAATTGATGGTGTAGTGGTTGAAGCCCGCTCATCACAAAAAGGCGCCCGCTTGCCGCACAGGAACCTTCAGGCCTTGAGGGGCTCACTTGTTATGTCGCCCTGTTCCCCAGCCGAAAGGAATCCGCATGCATGCCACCTCATCAACGGTCCCCCTTCATCCCCCCGTCGAACGCGAACTGAGCCTGCGCGCGGTCATCACCGGCACGTTGCTCGGTATCCTGCTGACCCCTTCGAACGTGTACGCCGGGTTGAAGATCGGCTGGTCGTTCAACATGTCGATCATTGCCCTGCTGGTGGGGTATGCGATCTGGCAGGGCCTGGCGAAGCGGTCGTCGGAGCAGCTGCCGTGGACGCTGCATGAAAGCAATATCAACCAGACCGTCGCCTCGGCCGCTGCTTCGATCATTTCCGGTGGGCTGGTGGCGCCGATCCCGGCCTATACCCTGCTGACCGGCAACCAGTTGGACGCGCTGCCGATGATCGCCTGGGTGTTCTCGGTGAGTTTCCTGGGCATCTGGATCGCCTGGTACCTGCGGCCTTCGTTGCTCAATGACAAGGCGCTGAAGTTTCCCGAAGGCATGGCCACCCTGGAAACCCTGCTGCATATCTACAACCATGGGCGCGAAGCGGCGACGCGTTTGAAGGTGCTGCTCAGCGCGGCGTTGCTGTCCGGGCTGGTGAAGTGGGTGGACACCTTTGTGTGGGCCTTCCCGCGTTGGTCGCCATCCGCCCAGCTGGAGCGCCTGACCTTCACCGCCGACCCCTCGCTGTTGCTGCTGGGGTTTGGCGGCATTATCGGCATTCGCGTCGGCCTGACCCTGCTGCTCGGCGCCTTGCTCGCCTGGGGCGGCCTGGGCCCGTGGTTGCTGGCGCAAGGCCTGGTGACCTTGCCGGCCGGCAGCAGCGGCCCGCAATTTGCGGCGTTGGTGGAGTGGTTGCTGTGGCCGGGAGTGAGCCTGATGGTGTGCTCAACCTTGGCGTCGCTGACGATTCGTCTGTGGGCGTTATACACCTCGACCAAGTCCGCCGGCGGGCAAGCCTGGAGCGTACCCAAACCCGGGCCGGCCGCTGGTTTTGTGCTGTCGATCGTATTGGTGGTGAGCCTGCAGGCGCTGTTGTTCGGCATCAACCTGTGGATGGCGTTGCTGACCATTCCCCTGGCGATCTGCCTGGCCGCCGTCGCCGCCCGCGTGGTGGGCGCCACCGGTATTCCGCCGATTGGCGCCATCGGGCAGTTGTCCCAGCTGAGCTTCGGCATCGTCGCGCCGGGGCAGGTGCCGATCAACCTGATGAGCGCCAACACCGCCGGCGGCTCGGCGGGGCAGTGCACCGACCTGATGAACGACTTCAAGGTCGGCAAGGCCATTGGTGCCACGCCGCACAAGCAAGTCATCGCCCAGATCCTGGGGATTTTCATTGGCAGCATCGTCGGGGTGTTTGCGTACCTGGCGCTGATTCCTGATCCGCAATCGATGCTGCTCACCGAGGAGTGGCCGGCGCCGGCGGTCGCAACCTGGAAAGCCGTGGCGCAAACCCTTACCCATGGGCTGGATTCATTGTCGGCGAGCATTCGCTGGGCGATCGGTATCGCAGGGCTGGCCGGGGTGTTGCTGGGCGTGCTCGACAGCCTGTTGCCCGCCCATCGCGCCCGCTACTTGCCCAGTGCCGCCGCGTTGGGGCTGGCGTTTGTGCTGCCAGCTTCGGTGTCGCTGATGATGGCCCTGGGTGCGGTGCTCACCTGGCTGGTGAGCTGCCGCTGGCCGAGCCTCACCGAGCGGTTTGCGATTACCGCAGCGGCGGGGTTGATTGCGGGGGAGAGCATCACCGGCGTGGGCGCTTCGCTGTGGCAGATGGCGGCGCCTTAGCTTCTGTCACGCAGTCGAGGGCAAGCTACTCACTTGGCAAACGCATACTCCCCACCCTGTTCCAGCGCCTGGCGATAAGCCGGGCGTGCCTGGAAACGCTGCACCCACGCCGCCAGGTGCGGGTACGCCGCCAGCTTGCCCTGGGCCTTGGCGATTTCGCCGATAAAGCTCATCTGGATGTCCGCGCCGCTCACGTCATCCCCCAGCAGATACGGCGTGTGTGCCAGCGCCTCGTTGAGGTAACCGAGGTAATTGGCCACTTCCGATTCGATACGCGGATGCAGCGGTGCACCGGCATCGCCCAGGCGCCCGACGTACAGGTTAAGCATCAGCGGCAGCATGGCCGAGCCTTCGGCGAAGTGCAGCCATTGCACATACTGGTCGTAGGCGGCCGTGGCCGGGGCCGGCTGCAGGCGACCGTCGCCATGGCGGCGGATCAGGTAATCGACGATGGCGCCGGACTCGATCACCACGTTGGCGCCGTCTTCGATCACCGGGGATTTGCCCAGCGCATTGATCGCCTTGAGCTCCGGCGGCGCAAGGTTGGTTTTCGGGTCGCGCTGGTAGCGCTTGATCTCGTACGGCAGGCCAAGCTCTTCCAGCAGCCACAGAATGCGCTGCGAACGTGAGTTGTTGAGGTGATGGACAATGATCATGGGAACTCCGCGGGGCATGGGGTGTGTAGGAACAGACTGCTGCGACAACGTAGAGTGCCCTGAATCAGCGGGATGTTTGCTTGGCAAACGCCCCTTCGATCAACGCACCACCTCGAACGCCGTGTATTCATACGCCGAGCGCATTTTGCTCGAGGTCGTTGCCAGCGTCAGGGCAATGCCCAGGTCTTCGATAAACGCGCGCGAGGTCTTGTAGTCGCCTTGCTCGCACTCCAGCTTGATGGCGTCGCCGGTCAACGAGGCAAACACCTGTCGGGCCGGGAAGCGCTGGCCGACCTTGCAGCTCACGAAGGTCTCGAGCGGGGTATCGGTCGGTTTGCCGGGCACGTTCGCCATGTGCAGGTTGGCGCTCAGCGTCTGGCCAGGCGTCCAACTGCTCGGAATACTCAGCTCGGCTTCGCGGGTCAGCAGCACCTGGCCGTCGCCCACGCCGTTCATCTTCGACTTCAACTGGATCAGGTCCGCCTGCACCAGGCGCTCGACATGGAAGGTGTCGCTGTAGATCTCGTTCTTGTTCAGCAAGCCACCCACCGCCGTGAAGGTCACCGAGGTGGGGCTGTCGTTGCTGCCATCGCTTTTTTTCGACAGGTACGTGTAGCTCAACGTCTTGAACTTCGGCTGCAGCAGGGCCGAGTCGAGGCGCTGGAGCACGCTGGCGGGGACGGCGACGTCGTTGATGCTTGGTTCTACGACGGTGCGCGGGTAGTCAACCGGTTGGATGTCCGGACGCGACCAGGCCAGCAGCGCCGCATCGACACCGCCCTGCAACGAACAACTGATGCGCGATTGCGTACCGTCGCTGCCCTCCGGTTCTACCAGCAGCACGCGCTCGACTTCGCGTGTGCCCGGCGCGACGCCGGGCCGTGGCTTGATGGCCTGCCAGCGGTCGCCGACCTTGAGCTCGCTGCGGATGTAGGCGCCGTCGCCCTTTTGCAGGCGAGCAGGTTGGTCGAGCAGCGGGGCAAGGCGTTGGGCAACCTCGTCGATAGTGCCTTGCACAACAAAGCCCCAGTAATAGTAGAGCCCCAGGTTGCCGAGGTCGGTGGCCTCGTCGGCGTACGACAACAGCTTCAAGCCGGCGATGGGCGGCGTGCTGACCGGCACCGCGTTGGCCTTGCGGTCCGCGCGGTTGACTACCGCGATCCACGCGAAGTCTTTGTCCTGCTTGAGCGGTGCGTAGGGCTGCCAGGCGTCGCGGTGGCTGTTCAGGCGGCTGAAGAACGTCGCGTCGCAGCGGGTGAAGGCCTTGAGCGTGTCGGTCAGCGCGGCGTCGTCGGCGTGGGCGATGGAAGGCAGCAGCGCAGAGGCGAGGAGGAGGGCGGCGGTGGGCAACTTCATCGAGGGGATGTCCGTATCGGGAGCGGGAGCTGGGCATTATCCAGAAATTACCCGCTAAAGGCTCGGTTCAATGACGGAGAGTATCTACACACCTTTGACGGCTGCCACCGCTCACTACAAAAGCCTCACGCTGTAAGGCTATGGGTTCACCCGCGCCACTTTTCAGATCCACAGATCATTCATGGCCGTACGTTCACCGCCTTCATGGCCGGTATTCAAAATGCCCCGAGGCTCAATCATCATCAGCTTCGCCTCACCTTCGGCGGCGGTCCGATGTTCAACGCCACGCGGGACCACATACAGCTCGCCCGCCGCCACATACACCGGGCCTTCCGGTAGATCGATACGCAGCGTCCCTTCGAGCACCAGGAACGCTTCGTCGGTTTCCGGGTGCGAGTGCCAGATGAACTCCCCTTCGATGCGCACCACCTTGAACTGGTAGTCGTTCATTTCGGCGACGACCCTGGGGCTCCACTGCGCGTCGATGAGCGATGCCTTTTGCGCGAGGTTTACCGGTTGTGCCGAGTGCTGTGACGTAGCCATGATCCATCCTCTGGTAGGTAAGACGGCCAGACTATCGAGACCGCGGAGCGCCTGGCTTGTACGATCCTGCAGGTTGGTCGTCTAAAGCTCGGCCGATTTCCGTCGATAACCTGTATGAACCCGCCAATCATGGACCGATTAAATGGCTCTTTCCGTCAGCGCTGCCTATCTCCCGCCGGCCAACACCAGCCTTACACCTTCCGACCAGAAGCTCGTGGCCCAGCCTCTGACAGATGCCGCGAAGGAAGTGTTGGCAAACGCCGCCCCGGCGGCCGTCTACCATCCCAGTGGATCAGCAAGCACCACGGTGGAACCGCCGGAGGTGGTCGACGTCTGGGTCGGTCGGACCCAGTCGCCAGACCACCCTCGGCTCGTCGAAATTTCCACCGGCGCGCTCAATACGCTGAAGGCATCCTTCAAGGCATTCGAGTCAGCGCTGTCGACCACCGCTCCCGACTTGGCCGGCAAAAAATACGGCTTCACCGTCGAAGCCGATGGCCGCCTGAAAGTGCTGGATTCGGCCAGCCAGCTCAGCAGCTCGGATACCCAGCGGCTGACGGATTTGCTCAACCGATCCCTGGGCCTGAAAACCGCAGCCATTGCCTACCGCAATGCCGCCATCGACACGGTGGACGCCGATTCCGTCTGGTCTGGCCTGGGGTTTTACAGCCTGACTAACGAAAACTTCGCCAAGACCATTGATCTGGCGCCGCTCTTAAGAGACTTCGACCCGTCTGACTTCAAAGGGTCCAGGGATCGGATTTTTATTAATCAACTGGCCTCCAAAGGCGAACTGGCGACGCAACAGACGGAAGCGGCGATGTTTGAGCGGCGTGGAGTGCAGCGGTTCAGTACGCAGGCCTGACCTACTGTGTGGGGTAAAAATGAAGCCGTGCAGGCGGTTCAACCCCGCCTGCGCGATTCAATCCCCGCAAAAACCAGCATGCCCGTCACCATCGCCAGCGTGAACACCAGCACCTGCCATTGCCCCGTCAACAGCAATGCCACTGCCGGTCCGGGGCACAACCCCGCAATCGCCCACCCCATGCCGAACACCAGGCTGCCCAGCACGAGGCGGCGGTCGAGGGTGCGTTGCGTCGGCATCTGGATCGGTGCGCCCAGCAGCGAAACCTGACGATGCCTTACGACGTAAAAGGGCACGCTGCTCACCACCAGGGCGCCGAGCATGACCAGGGCCAATGAAGGGTCCCAATCGCCGGCGAGATCGAGGAACGCGAGCACCTTCTCCGGGTTGGTCATGCCGCTGAGGTGCAGTCCCAGGCCGAAGATCAGACCGGCCATCAATGCCATGAATTTGCGCATGCTCAGGCTCCCAGCCCGTGGCGGATGAAGTAGACACCGGCAAACCCGCTGCCCATGAAACAACCGACCGCTACCAGCGAGCGCAGCGACCACCGCGAAAGCCCGCAGATGCCATGCCCACTGGTACAACCGGCGCCATAGCGCGTGCCGATGCCGACCAATAACCCGGCCAGCACCAGCGCGTAGCCACCGGCCTGGAACGATGACTCAGGCAGCTTGGCAAACAACGACCAGATCCAGGGCGAGACCAGCAGCCCGAGCACAAACAGCAGTTTCTCCCCACGTCCTTCGCCGCGCCTGGAGAGCAGGCTGCCGAGCAGGCCGCTGATCCCGGCGATGCGGCCGTTGAGCAGGATGAACAGGCCTGCGGACAAGCCGATCAGGGCGCCGCCGAGCAGGGCGGTCCAGGGGGTGAACTGGGCGGAGAGGGTCATGGTGGGGCCTGGGTGTGTTGGACTACGTGCATCGATACCACAGTTTTATCCATGAACCCAACGAGTGACGATGCGCACTTACACCTTGGCCGTATGCACCTTGGCCAGGCGTACGCGCCAATCGCCGTCATGGCGCAGGCGGCATTCTTCGTCGGAGTCGAAGTGTACGCAGCGCTCCATGGGCGCGCCGTGCACATCGGCGTCGTTGAGAGCGGCGGCGGTCAGCTCACGCATGCGTGTGTCTGCCCCTGTCGAGAGGGCGTGCTCCTTGTTGGCGCGGCTGTCGAACACCCAGATCACCCGCAGGCTTTGGGGGAAGACGCTGTAGTCGACGGTGTGGGTCAGCCAGTCGAAGCCGGGGATTTCGGCTTTGGCGGTTTCGCAGGCGTCGGTGAGGGCGGCGATGAGGCGACGTTCAAGCCGGGCGTTGTCGCGTGGGGTGGTTGGCATAAAGGGCTCCAGGTGGGTGTTCAGCGTGTGTATTAAACCAGCTACACCTGAACTCTTAGCGCATTGATGATAAACGCATGCAGGCTATTAACCGCCTTGGCCCCCCGAGAAGCTCGGTTACGCAGAATCGAAACCTCCATGGGCGCTATGTTTCCCAAGCCATGCTCGCTGCTCAACACCAGCAGTGATGGCAGCACCGTGCACTGCGTGATCGCGGCAATCGCCAGCCCACCTTCCACGGCGGCCACTTGGCCGGCGAGGCTGGAACTGTTGTAGACCACCTTGAATTGTCGCCCTTGCTGGGCCAGTGAATGCACCGCATAACGCCGCGCCAGGCTTTCACTTTCGTAGACGGCGATAGGCAGCGGGTCGCGCCGCCACAGTTCGAACTGGGGCGAGCCCACCCAGACCATGGGTTCCTTGAACAGAAAGGTGCCGCTGTGGGGCGAGTCCCTGGACACCAGCGCAAGATCAAGATCGCCGCTGCGCACACGCGGGATCAGCGTGGTCGACTGCTCGCAGGTCAGCTCGATTTCCACACCGGCGTAGCGCGGTGAAAAACGCTTCAGCAGCGGCGTGAGGTATTTCGCCGCATAGTCCTCCGCGACGCCCAGGCGGATTCGCCCGGTGATCGCTTCCCCATTAAAGGCCGCCTGGGTTTCCGCGTGCAGTGCGAGCATGCGGCGGGCGTAGCCGAGCAGCGTCTGGCCGTCATCGGTGAGTTGCAGATGCCTTGGGCCACGGCTCAACAGCGGGCGTCCAAGGGCGGCTTCGAGCTTCTTCATCTGCATGCTGACGGCGGACTGCGAGCGATTGACCTCATGGGCCGCAGCCGACAGCGAACCGGCATCTACCACCGCCACGAAGCACTTGAGCCAATCGATCTGCAAATCGCTGGAGGGCATGGCGGTTTCCTTTATTCGTTAATCGAATGGCTGCAACGTGAATAATGCGCTTTTCAGGACTTTTCTTCACTCGCAAGATACTGGCCTCAATACCCACCTGCTGGAGTGGATCATGCCCTTTGATACCTGGTTGCTCTACCTGATGACGTGCTTCGGCATCGCCGTGGTACCAGGGCCCAATGCATTACTGGTGCTGACCCATGGGGCCCTGCACGGCAGTCGCCGGACGCTGTTCACCATCAGCGGCGGCGTGCTCGGTTTTGCCCTGGTGCTGACGCTGTGCGCGCTGGGCCTGGGGGCACTGATCCAGGCATCGGCCAGTGGGTTCACCGCCTTGAAGGTGGCCGGCGGGCTCTACCTGATCTGGCTCGGTTTCGGTCTGTGGCGCGCGCCCCCCGTCAGCCTTGAGGCCAGCGGCACAATCAGCTTGCGGCGCTGGTCGCTGTTCCGCCAAGGGCTGGTCTCGGCGATTTCAAACCCCAAGGCACTGCTGCTGTTCACCGCGTTTATCCCACCGTTTCTGGACCCGCATAGAAGCATCATCGCGCAGACGGCTGCCATCGCGCTGACCTACGCCGTGGTGGAATTCGTCGTTGAGTACCTGGTGGCCAGCGCAGCCAACCGCATCCGGCCCTGGCTGGCCCGCACCGGGCGCCGATTCAATAAAGTCTGCGGTGGTTTTTTTGTACTGTTTGGGTTGGCCTTGCCGGTGCATAGTTGAAGGCAAGGCTGCCTTGGAGCTTGTCGCCCCAATTTGTACAAAATCCGGAATCCGCACCCGCCTTTGGCACGAAGCTTACCGGCGCTGAAGAGCAACTGGAGCCGCAAGCCACAAACTTCACGGCAGGGCGGGCCAGGTGGTGCTTGATTTCCTGAATCTCCATGGCGATGTAAACCTTCCTTTTGCAGGCATAAAGGTCGCAGGTTAGTAGTGTGCGCAAGCGGGTGGCAGTAGTCAGGGGGGCGGGACCAGCGGCACACGGATATTTTCAACGCACGCCCGTATTGCTAAAGTTTCCCACTCACCCGCCGACAGCTTTTGTTCCCACTTCACGGATGATTTTAATGTTCCGCTCTCTTTTTTCCGGCGTTGCATTGCTCGCCGTCGCCTGCACTGCCCAAGCCCGTACCGTCACCACGCCCGAACAGCTGCTGACCGAGTTCTCTCGTTGCGATGCGCATTTCTTCGAGAGCCTGCGCGATGCGCGCTTGCCAGCAGGTACCTTACGCCTGAGCGACTACGGCTCGGTCAAGGCACCGACCATCATGAGTCCGCTGCAGGAAGGTGGCACTTACCAACACTTCGAAACGCCCCTGATCGTTAACGGCGTGCGTATGGTCGGCTATTACAACCAGGCCCAAACCATCAAGGACGTCGGCAATTTTCTGTTCTGGGGGTTTGTAACCGATGGCTCGCCGCAAGAGGTGGCCGCAAAGCTCAAGCCGCTGATCGTTGATAACGCACGTTTTGTCAGTCAGGGCAAAGCCATTACCCGCGCCGAAATCCGCCGTGTCGGTGACCCGATCGGCCAATGGCGCACCGAAGGGCTGACCGGTCCTGGTGTCGCCACGCCGTTTGGTTTCGTAGACCGCGTGCTGATGGTCGACGCGGGCGACACGTCACCGTCGCTCGTGGGACATACCACCGTGTTCTGCTCGCTGCAAGGCACCGTGACCGCGCCGCTCCTGCAGGTCTATCGCCCTGACCTCAACGCTCATCTGCTCGACTGACAAGGATGCTGATCATGAATACTCGCTGGCTCGCACTGATTGCCTGCTCCGCCCTCCTCACCGGTTGTGCAGGGATGCAGAACCCGCAAAAAGCCAACCTTGCCCACTGCGCTAATCAGTTAAAGGCGTCCAAAGCCGAAAACTACCCCTTGGTGCTGCAGGAAGGTGATCTATGCCTGCAGAAAGCTACGCTGCCTGCCTCGCTGCATAGTTTGATTTATGCGGTGCAGGCCGACGCCTACCTCAACCTCAAGCGCTTTCCCGAAGCCTTGGCCGCCAAGGAGAAATCCATGCAACTGGTGGTCAAGCCTGAGCCGCGCGCCTACCTGGACTTGAGCGCCATGTATCGCGCCGCTGGTAACCCGAAAAAAGCCCTTGAGCTCGTGCAGTTCAACCTTGACAACGGAATGGGAGAAGCAGGAAAGGGGGCCGGCTTCAATATGCCGACCTACTATCATCTGGGCCTCGCACTGACAGACCTGGGTCAGTACCGGGAGGCCGCTGAAGCATTCAGTACCGGCCTTCAGCGCCAGCCGGACTATGCCTGGGCCTATTATGCGCGCGGGATCGCGTACGACCATTTGGGCAATAGGGAAGACGCCAAGGCCGACTTCATGAAGTTCTCGCAGATCGTCGACAAGAAGTACCTGGAGCAGGAGAACAAGGCCAAGCTCGCGGAGTACAGGATTTCCATGCCGTAATTGGAACACCCGCTTAGGGGCGAATGTGCACGTTGTCTGGATAATTCGACGGATTCTGAGAAAGCACAGGCAGTGGAACAGGGTGGCCAGGCTCTGTTGTTCATCTGTGCTGCGAATGGTTGGGGGCTGCTGCGCAGCCCCACGGGAGCAAGCTCCCTCGCCACAAGGGGGAGCGTTTGCCTTGGTCAGTTCGCGGCTGCTGTCGCATGCTTCTTGGCCCATAGCGCAGCGGTTTGAAGGCTTGGTTTGGTGTTGGTTTGCTTACTGCACGCTCGTTATATCTGCCAACAGTTGTTCGAGCCCTTCCGGAGTTGAATAGAGGTTTTCCAGCGCCGCAACCTCGGCCAGTTGGCCTGGCGAAAGGGCCTTTTCTTCGTGCTCAAGCTGGGCGCGCATGTCCTCTTCATTTTTCGGCAGCTTGCGCTTCAAGGCTACGCGCAAAAGCCCGCATGCCTTGAGCTTGTTACGTTCGAAACCTCGACCTGTGTCCATCTGCACAGCGAGGAGAGCGGTTGCAAACGCGTGCCCTTGCGCCGCAGCCTTGAGCAACCACCGGTTTGCTGCCGGGTAGTCGACCGGTATTTCATCACCCTTGCTGTAGAGGTAGCCTAGAATGAACTGCGCATCGGCCCGGCCTTGCTCGGCAGCACGGGTATACCACTGCACTGCGGCGGGAACATCCTTGGGTGTGCCGCTACCACTGAGCATCGCGAGGCCCATCATTTCGTAAGCCTTGGCATTGCCGCTGTCGGCTGCCTGAGCAAGTAGCTTGACCGATCGCTCAAGATCGACCGGCGCGCCTCTGCCCTGTGCGTAAAGCGTTGCCAACTGTATGAGCGACTCGGCATCCCCTTGAGCACTGCCCTTGCTTGCCCATGCGAACGCCTGCTGGTCGCTCGCCTTAACGCCATCACCTCGGTAGTAAAGCCTCGCGAGGTCTCCTTGCGCTTTGGCATGTCCTTGTTCGGCGGCTTTTTGAAACCACATGGCTGCCTGGACGAAACTCCTGGGTTGATCCTGGCCTGCAATATTGGAAATCCCCAGGAAATACTGGGCATCCGGGTTTCCATGCTCGGCCGACCGAGTGATCCACTCCAGGCCCTTGGAATGATTCACCGCTACGCCGCGCCCGTAGTAGGTGAAAATACCGGTTTTATACTCCGCGACAGGTTCGCCGTTTTCAGCAGAGCGCAAATACCACTCTGCCGCCTTGACCGGGTTTTTATCGACCACCAGGCCTTCGTCGTAGAACGCACCCATCAGCAGCGTGACGCTGTGCGGACTGCGCCATACGGTGATAGCGAACGTGATTAAAAGATAGGCCAGACAGCCCAGGAGCAACGCAACCAAAGGAACGACAAGCCGGCGCAATTTCGAATCCATTCGTGAGGTGTGGACGGGCAGTGTAGCGATGCTCATGCGCCGTACATAGATGCCTTGCTACAACAGGTTTAATCGCTTTCGGCGCTGCGAACCAGCGGCGCATGTGCAGGCCCATGTAGGCGTTGATGGCGATGGTACATCGCGCCCAGCAGGGCAAATTGCGCTGTGATGGGTTGGTCGGGGAGCATCATTACGGTAGGCATGCAGTGAAGGTCAGGATCACTTTCGGGTTACTTGAACCTGTTTTGATTACTCGCTTACCGGAGGGCAGCTTTCGAGCGAGCTAGCTGGTAGCTGTGGGTAGCAAACGACCCGTAGCTGACTGTCGGTTCAGGTTCAGATTGAGCAAGTCGGTCGCTCACCCAATCGCTCTACCAACCTTACAAGATAACCGTCGGGATCCTGGACGATGAATTCGCGCTGGCCTACTTCTACATTGTCAGCCCGATACCAAGTGTCTTTGCATTCTCGATAGAGTGCACAGCCAGCCTGATCAAGTTTTTGGATGTCGCGTCGAGTGACAACTAATGGCCCAGAGTTTTTTACACACTCTGGGCCCGTTAGCAACCGTTGCTCTCGGGAGCATACGCTTCTGGTCGAAAGCCCCCCCTTTCTAAGCCAACCGGTCTACCATGCCACCCCCGGCAGTGGTTGCACGCGCTACCGACTCAACTTTTAAAGGTATCGCAATGTCCATCGACCAAATCTCCCTCCCCAAAGGCGTAGGCCCTCACGCCGCCAAGCTCCTCGACGCCATCACTGGCGCCGCCACCCATGAAGAACTCAACCGCGCTGGCGGCAAGGCTGAAGGCTTTGTGCTTGGTCTGGAATCCACCAAAGCCATCAAGAGCCAAATCGCCGAGTCGTTGTATGTGGCCTATGACGATGCGGCGAGTAATCGTTCTAGTGAATTGAAGGGCTAGGCATTAACCGGAGCAGGGCGCTTCGCGGTCGAGCAATTTGGCCGTGAGGAGTACGCCCAGCTCGCTCAGTTGGTGGATAGCGAGGGCGATTTCGCGGTGTTTGCCGCATAGGTCTTCGGACAAGTCGAGCAGCAGTATGCTGACTGAGGCGAAGGTTTCGTAGCTGTTGGTGATGAGGGTTTCGTTGCTGGCGTCGGGAGCGACGCTGAAGAGAGCGGTTGAATCTGTAGCCATTGTTAAGTTCCTTGCTTGGGCCACTACCTGATCGCTACTAAACGATAAGGCGGTAGCTGTACGCAGGTTAGTAGACCGGTGGAACCTAACAAAACCGGCGCGCCCGAGGGCGCCCTACGCACAGCCACCATCGAGCACAGACAGGCACGTCTGACAGATGAAGCTTGTGCACTTGTTAGGTTAAACCGTGGGCTACTAAACCCGATCACCGAGAGATTCAGCGACCGAGCCACCTTAGAGACGGCCATCCCAGCGCACAAGCCGGCGGATTCTGACGCAAGCGTAGGCAAGGGAGCAAGGCACGGTGGCTGCGCGGCTCACACCGTAAGACTTAATAACCATCCCGCCGCGCCGCTTCCTACAACCACCAGCCACGGTGGCAGTTTCCACACCATCAGCGCCACCAGGCCAATCAGCGCCAGGGCGACGTCCTGGGCGGTGAAGATGGCGCTGGTCCACACCGGTTGGTACAGCGCCGCCAGCAACAGGCCGACCACCGCCGCGTTCACGCCCGCCAGCGCGGCTTGGGTGCGCTGGCTGCGGCGCAGGCTTTCCCAGAAGGGCAGTGCGCCCAACACCAGTAAAAACGACGGTGCGAAGATCGCCAGCAGGCAGAGCAGGCCACCGAGCCAGCCGTTCGGCGCTTGGGTCATCGAGGCGCCGAGGAAGGCGGCGAAGGTGAACAGCGGGCCGGGCATGGCTTGGACGGCGCCGTAGCCGGCGAGGAACACGTCGTTGCTCACCCAGTGGCGGGGCACGACTTCGGCTTGCAGTAAGGGCAGCACCACGTGGCCGCCGCCGAATACCAGCGCGCCGGTGCGGTAGAAGGCGTCGGTCACGGCCAGGGTTGGGTTGGGCAGCCACTGGGCGAGGATCGGCAGGCTGGCCAGCAACAGCACAAACAGCGACAGCCATAGCGCCCCGGCGCGACGGCTGATGGTCACGGGCAGGGCGTCGTGCGCGGTGGGCGGTGCGGGCTTGAACAGCAGCAGGCCGGCCATGCCCGCGATGAGGATCACGCCGACCTGGCCCCACGCCGATGTTTGCAGCAGGGCCACGCAGGCGGCGAGCAGCATCACGGCCACGCGCGGGGCGTCGGTGCACAGGTTGCGCGCCATGCCCCACACGGCCTGGGCGACCACGGCGACGGCCACCACTTTAAGGCCATGCAACGCGCCGGGCGGGATGGCGGTGCTGTGCCGGGTGATGCCCAAGGCCAACAGGATCAGCACAACGGCGGACGGCAGGGTAAACCCGAGCCACGCCGCCAATGCGCCGCCGTACCCCGCGCGCGACAGGCCGAGGGCGATGCCGACCTGGCTGCTGGCGGGGCCGGGCAGGAATTGGCAGAGCGCGACCAAGTCCGCGTAACTGCGCTCGCTCAGCCAGCGTCGCCGGGTCACGAACGCGTCCCGGAAATAACCCAGGTGCGCAATCGGGCCGCCAAAGGAGGTAAGGCCCAGGCGCAGGAAAATCAGGAACACTGACCAGGGGCTTTCGCGTCGATTTGCTGGGGAGTCAGCCAAGGCGGGCGGTCTCGGTGAGGGCAGGGCATCGCGGCACCTTAGCGAATTTTGATGACGTGAAGAAGCGGCGCCAGCGCTCAATGTTGTACCGTTGCTCCCCAGGACCGTACCGATGATGAAGGAGCCTCCATGACATTGACCGTCGAAACCCTGCTCGAACTGGCCATGGCCAACCCCGTCAACGCCGAAATCACTGCGCGCCTGCCCGACCTCGGGGTGGACCAGTGCATGCTCACGGCGGGTTGCCTGTTCCAGGCGGTGTGGAATCATCAGGCGAATCTGCCGGCTGATCAGGGCGTGAAGGATTACGACGTTTTTTACTTCGATACCGACCTGTCCTACGAGGCGGAAGACGCGGTAATTCGTGCGGCGGATGAGCTGTTCAAAGACCTGGGCGTGAATGTCGAGGTCAAGAACCAGGCGCGGGTGCACCTTTGGTACGGCAAACGCTTTGGTCGGCCTTACCCGCAGTTGCAGTCGGCGCGCGACGGGGTCGACCGTTATCTGGTGGCCGGTACGTGCATCGGCTTGGAGATTGCCACGGGCCAGGTGTATGCGCCGTATGGGTTGGAGGATGTGGAACTGGGGATTTTGCGGATTAATCCACTGCATCCGGAGCAGGCGTTGTTTGAGCAGAAGGCGCGCAGTTATCAGGCGCGGTGGCCTTGGCTGAGGATTGTCGGGGTGGAGATACCGGAATGAATTGGCGCTGAACTTTTAGGTAGGTGTCGCACGTCCAAGCTTCAAATCACTCCCGCCAAGGACAGACGATGACCTTCTTTATCTTCCTGCTTGCCTGCGCCGCCGCCGCCAGTACCGGCGTCATTTTCAAACCCGGCGCCTGGTATGAATCCCTCGTCAAACCCAGCTTCACCCCACCCAATTGGCTGTTTCCGGTGGCCTGGACGATCATCTACCTGCTGCTGGCCTGGGCCGGCTATCGCTTGAGCCTGATCCCCGGCAGTCAAATGGTGCTGGCGCTGTGGGCTGCGCAAATTGCCCTGAATACCCTGTGGACGCCGGTATTTTTCGGCGCGCATCGCCTGCTGGCCGGGATGGTGATCATCGTGTTGCTGTGGATCACCGTGGCGGCGATGGTGGTACTGGCCGTGCGCCTGGACCTGATCACCGGCCTGATCCTGTTCCCGTACCTGGCGTGGCTGTGTGTGGCGGCGGCGCTGAATTTCTCGATCCTGCGTAATAACCGCTGATGGCTCACCAACCGTGGCCCGCCAACGAGGCGGAACTGGCCCAGATGCGCCGCTTCAATCAGAAGCTCGCCTGGCTGCCGCGCTTCAAGATCCGCAATCGCGTTACGCCGCGTTTGATCCAGGCGCTGTTGCGCGTCAGTCAAACGCTCAAGCGCGCCACACCGGCTGAAAGCAGGGTTGTCGACAACGTCCCGGTGCGCATCCTGCGGCCAAGCGGCAAGCCCAAGGGCGTAGTGCTGGATATCCACGGCGGCGGCTGGGTGATCGGCAATGCGCAGATGGATGACGACCTCAACCTGGGCATGCTGCAGGCGTGCGACGTGGCGGTGGTGTCGGTGGATTATCGGTTGGCGGTCGACACGCCGGTCGAGGGGCTGATGGCGGATTGTTTGGCGGCGGCGCGCTGGTTACTCAGTGCCGATGAGTTTGCCGGCCTGCCGGTCATCGTCGTAGGCGAATCGGCCGGTGGGCATCTGGCGGCGGCGACGTTGCTGGCCCTCAAGCAATGGCCTGAACTGCTCAAGCGCATAAGCGGCGCGGTGTTGTATTACGGCGTTTACGACCTGACCGGCACACCGAGCGTACGCGCTGCGGGGCCTGAAACGTTGTTGCTGGATGGGCCTGGGATGGTGGAGGCGTTGCGCATGCTCACGCCGGGGCTGAGTGATGATGAGCGCCGACAGCCGCCGTTGTCGCCGTTGTATGGCGACTTTGAAGGGCTGCCCCCGGCGTTGATGTTTGTGGGGGAGTTGGACCCGCTTAAGGATGACACGCTGCTGATTGCCGAGCGGTGGCCCCACGCTGAAGCACACCTGCTGCCGGAGTCGGCCCATGGGTTTATTCATTTTCCGGTGGCGATGGCGGATGGGGTGTTGGCCTATAGCCGACAGTGGATCACTCAGTGCATTGATGGCGAACAGGCATAACTGGATAGGCGCCTCTCTAAGGCTCACCCATTCCTCTGTGGTGAGCGAGCTTGCTCGCGTTGGGCTGCGAAGCAGCCCCAAAACCAGCCAGTGCAGAGTAAGCCCGCTTCCCACAGAAAGCACCGATTCACTACAATCGCCTTATCTTTTATCAGCAGGCCGGGTACCCTCTTTTCTCCAAACATTCCCCCCAAGCAAAGGAAAGCACGTGAAGATTCTCCAAGGAGCCATCGGTCTATCGGCGCTGTATCTGCTGGCAGGCTGTGGCCAGGTCACCGAAAAAACACTGACGTTCGATGTGCCCTATGGGATGTATGAAACCGTTCTGCGCCAGAACGTCACCGGAACAGGCCAGTTGACCTGCAAGGTCACCACCGACAACCAGGACCGCGGCGAAAAGTGGGTGCCGTCGGTGATTCTTGCGGCGGCCGAGGACGCTGCCGAGGACGACACCCTGTTTCTTTCCAGCTACACGCCAGCCGACAGCGACCAGCGCTTGTTCCAACTGCGCACCTTCAACAAAGCCAAGCCGGTCATCGATACCTTCTTCCATCGGGCCCCCGACCAACGCGGTGTGTATACGTTGCGCCTGACCTGGCAAGCGGACGGCGCCATTGGTTATCAGGTCGCCAGCGGTGGGGCCTGGGAGGAGAGGAAGCTCGTCGACAAGCCCGGTTTTTCCGTGCGCCATGTGAGCGTGCATGCCTCCGGTATGAAGGGCAGCGCTGTGTGTGAGTTGCGTGAGTGAACGCGCTGACGTTGAGGCCGGCGACGGTGACTGATCTGCCGTCGATCTATCGGGGAGAGCAGGACTACATCCGCCGCTGGGAGCCCGAGCACGAAGCAGCCTGGCGGCTCCAGTTGGAGCGCCACCTTACACGCTGGGTCGATAACTTCGAACGCTTGACGATCGCGATGCTGGGCGGGCAGTTCGCCGGTTATTCGCTGTGGACTGCAGAGGAGGGGGTTGCCGAGCTTTGTACGATCAACGTCAGTGACGCTCACCGACGCCAGGGGATCGGTCGGACGTTGCTGGACGCTTACGCGGCGGCGGCTGGGCAGAATGACTTCTTGAAGTTGCGATTGAGCGTACGTTCCGATAACCCTGCCCGGCTGATGTATGAGCGCGCCGGGTTTGTCTGTGTGGGCACAGATTCGAACGACTACCTTTGCTACGAGCGAGCCAGCCGCCCGTGAATATCACCGCAAGAATCGGATAGCCACCGCTGTCCAGGTGCTCGTCTCATGGGGCTCACCCTAAGAGGCGCCCACCATGAACTTCCGCATTACGGGCCTTGCTCCCGGTCCATTTCTCAGTGTGTTTGGTTTGCCCGACGATGAGCTTGCCGCGCGCGGGACAAGCCCGCTCGCCACAACAGCCCTATCTGTCCAGCGTTCAGCGTTTAGCCAACGGTGCGTAGATACCTATGCCCGATAGCAGTCTGTCAGGTGATGCATATGTCGACTGGCACACCGCTATCGGTGGCAAGCCCCTCCCACATTAGGATCTCGGGTGGAGTCGATATTGTGGTGTTCAGTTAGACCGCAACCGCAGTATCTGCGCCCCATCGAACGGGTCCGTCAGGTAATGTGCCTGCACCCCGAAGGTCTCCTGTAGCCGCTGTGGCGTCAGCACCTCCAGCGGCTTGCCCAGCGCGACCAGGCGCCCACGGTCCAGCACGGCCAGGCGATCGCAGGTCAGCGCCTGGTTCAGGTCATGCAGGGCGATGAGGGTGGTCACCGGCAAACCTTGCACGCCTTTCAAAATCGCCAGTTGATGCTGGATATCCAGGTGATTGGTCGGCTCGTCCAGCAACAGTATCTGCGGCCGTTGCGCCAGGGCGCGGGCGATGTGCACGCGCTGGCGCTCGCCGCCGGAGAGGCTGCGCCAGGCGCGGTGGCTCAGGTGG
>NZ_FKLB01000006.1:0-186826 GCF_900067035.1 Pseudomonas sp. 1 R 17 | reverse complement strand
ACTGAAGCAATCCGCTGCCTTATTCTGCATAACTCTTTGTTTACCAAGGAGTTTTGCGTTTCGACTGCGCCGGAAGTGGGGCGAATTATAGACTCCCAGGATCTGCCGTCAACACTTAATTTAGTTTTCCTATCAATTTGCCGAAGTTGATTAAAAAACCACCAAAACGCCCTCTATATAGAAGAGCGCCCCTAGATAACTCCCGCTTCTTTTAAAGCCTTCACATTCGCCGAGCCCAACCCCAACACATCCTGCAGCACCTGAGCCGTATGCTGCCCCAACAAAGGAGGCGCAGTACGGTACTCCACAGGCGTCTTGGATAACCGAATCGGACTGGCCACCAGCGGCACCATCCCCGCCAACGCATGCGGCAGCTGTATCGCCAGCCCTCGTGCCTTTACCTGAGGATCGGCAAACACCTGGGCTAGGTCATTGATCGGCCCACAAGGCACACCAACCCGCTCCAGTTGTGACACCCACTCAGCCGTAGTCTTGAAGACCGTAACCTGGCGAATCAATGGAATCAGCTCAGCGCGGTTGGCTACCCGCACCTTATTAGTAGAGAACCGCGGATCATCCGCCCACTGCGGCTGCCCAGCCACTTCGGCGAACTTGCGAAATTGCCCGTCATTACCCACGGTCAGTATGAAATCGCCATCGGCCGTAGGAAAATCCTGATAAGGCACGATATTCGGATGAGCATTACCCAGTCGTTTTGGCGCCGCTCCCGTGGCCAGGTAGTTCATCGCCTGGTTAGCCAGACAAGCCACCTGCACATCAAGCAATGCCATATCGATATGCTGCCCACCACCGTCATGATCCCGATGCGCCAGCGCAGCAAGGATCGCCACCGTCGAGTAGAGCCCAGTGAGAATGTCAGTCAACGCCACCCCCACCTTCACCGGCCCGGCCCCCTCATCGCCTTCCGGCCGACCGGTAAGACTCATCAGCCCACCCAACCCCTGGATCATGAAGTCATACCCCGCGCGAGCGGCATACGGCCCCGTCTGACCGAAGCCAGTGATCGAGCAGTAGATCAACTCCGGATTCACCTTCTTGAGCGAATCGTAGTCCAGCCCATACGCCGCCAGGCCACCCACCTTGAAGTTCTCGATCAAGATGTCGGACTTGGCAGCCAGATCTCGCACCAGCCGCTGTCCCTCCGGCCGCGTGAAGTCGATCGTCACCGACTCTTTGTTGCGATTAGCCGACAAGTAGTACGCCGCCTCACTCGTGTTCTCGCCATCAGCGTCTTTAAGGAAGGGCGGCCCCCAGGCGCGCGTATCGTCACCGCTACCAGGTCGCTCGACCTTGATCACCTCAGCCCCAAGGTCCGCAAGGATCTGCCCGGACCAGGGGCCTGCCAACACTCGCGATAAATCCAATACCCGCAGATGCGAAAGCGCGCCCATGCCGTTCTCCTATTAATAGAACGCCTGAATACCGGTTTGCGCGCGCCCCAGAATCAGGGCGTGCACGTCATGGGTACCCTCATAGGTGTTAACCACCTCAAGATTCACCAGATGACGCGCCACCCCGAACTCGTCGGAGATACCGTTGCCACCCAACATGTCCCGCGCCATACGCGCGATGTCCAGGGACTTGCCGCATGAGTTGCGCTTCATGATCGATGTGATTTCAACCGCAGCCGTTCCCTCTTCCTTCATACGCCCCAGGCGCAGGCAGCCTTGCAGCGCCAGGGTGATTTCGGTCTGCATATCGGCCAGCTTCTTCTGAATCAATTGAGTTGCTGCCAATGGACGGCCGAACTGATGGCGATCCAGAGTGTACTGGCGTGCGGTGTGCCAACAGAACTCGGCAGCACCCAAAGCCCCCCAGGAGATGCCATAACGCGCCGAGTTGAGGCAGGTAAAAGGGCCCTTCAAGCCGCGCACATCCGGGAAAATGTTCTCTTCCGGCACAAACACGTTATCCATCACGATCTCACCGGTGATGGAGGCGCGCAGGCCGACCTTGCCGTGAATCGCCGGCGCACTCAGGCCTTTCCAGCCTTTCTCCAGAACAAACCCACGAATATCGCCAGCGTCGTCCTTGGCCCACACCACAAACACGTCCGCAATCGGGCTATTGGTGATCCACATTTTTGCGCCGGTAAGGCTGTAGCCGCCATCCACTTTGCGCGCACGAGTGATCATCGCGCCAGGATCGGAGCCGTGGTCAGGCTCGGTCAAACCAAAACAACCAATCCATTCGCCAGAGGCCAATTTCGGCAAGTACTTCTGCTTTTGCGCTTCGGTGCCGAACTCATTGATAGGCACCATCACCAGTGACGACTGCACACTCATCATCGAGCGATAACCGGAGTCGACGCGCTCAACCTCACGCGCAATCAGGCCGTAGCTGACGTAACTCAAACCACTGCCCCCGTACTGCTCAGGAATCATCGCCCCCAGCAAACCGGTCTCACCCATTTCACGGAAAATCGCCGGGTCGGTCTTTTCATGGCGAAAGGCTTCGAGCACACGCGGCGCCAGCTTGTCCTGGGCGAATTGCTCAGCACTGTCGCGCACCATGCGCTCCTCTTCGGTGAGCTGTTGATCCAGCAGCAGTGGATCGATCCAGTTGAAGCTTGCCTTGCCAGCCATGAATAAGTCCTCGCAAAGAAAAATCAGAAGTCGTGCATGGAGCCTAGGCCGGGCAGGCAGGGAGAGCAAACGAGGTTTTAGCATAGGCTTGTGATAATTTATCACTCCGTAACGCCTACAAGCGGCGCAGCTGCACTTTTTATGTGAGGACAAGGTATATGCGCAGAAAAATTCCCAGCACCACCGCCCTTGTCAGTTTTGAAGCGGCAGCCCGCCACGAGAGCTTTACCAAGGCGGCGCATGAGCTTTCCATCACCCAAGGCGCCATTTGCCGACAGATCGCCAGCCTGGAAGAGTTTTTAAGTGTCGAGCTGTTTCGGCGCTCACGGCGCGGGGTAAAGCTGACGGAGGCGGGACTTTCATACAGCCGTCGCGTGGCCACCCAGCTGGACGCCGTGGAGCGCGATACCCTGTCCGTCATGGGGCAGCAAGGCGCAAACACCATTGAGCTGGCCGTAGTACCCACGTTTGGTACGCAATGGTTGATCCCTCGCCTCAAGGACTTTCAACGAGAGCATCCAGAAGTGACGGTAAACCTGACTAACCGCACGCGTCCTTTTCTATTTGCGGATACGGAATTCGACGCAGCAATTTACTTCGGCGACGCAGATTGGTCCGGTACCGAATCCCACAGGCTCATGGGAGAAAATCCTGTCCCCGTGTGCAGCCCGCGACTATTGGGCGAACTTGAGCGATTCACCCCCCAGGAGATTGCAGAACTGCCATTGCTGCAGCAGACCACCCGCCCTTACGCCTGGCGCCAATGGTTCAACGCCCAGCAACTGAACGTGCCCCGCGACATGACAGGCCCACGTTACGAGCTATTCTCGATGTTGTCTCAAGCCGCCATGCATGACATGGGTATTGCACTGATCCCGCCATTCCTTATCCAGCGAGAACTGGATGAGCATCGACTGGTGATCGCAAGCCCGCAGGCGCTGACCAGTTCGAAGGCTTATTACCTGATGATTCCTGACAGAAAAGTCGAATCCGCCTCACTGCATGCGTTCAGAGACTGGTTGATAGACCAATCGCAGCGCTACAGCCCCAGCATTTAAAGGACAAGCCTCACATACTGACTTTGTAGTCAGCTAAATCACAAGCCTACAGATGTACGTATATGTCGCATTTAAGCAGACTGTACCTGTCAGCCTGAAACAAGGCTTAAAGCCATGATTTTCGTGGCTTGTAGCGACTCCTATCAGCCAATGCCCGACTATTCACATCAACGATGGAAAAAAACACACGAATCAGCTGAAGCCCTTTAAACACCTGTATTTAAAGAGGTTATTTCAGACCGTTGCGACAATCAGTCACAGGGTGACTTGTAGTTAATTTTTCGTCACCCGTCATAATCCCTTGAAGGCCGTAAAGTTCGCCTGCAAAATGCCGCGCCCCGCTGTCATTTCAGCGGGATCGTGCTGATCGGCCGCCCCAGCTGCGCCACTCGCGGTGCACTGGCCTTTTTACAAAAAGATCAAAAGCAAAAAGATCATGCAGGAGATTTGACGTGCACATTGGTGTTCCTCTCGAAACCCAGACCGGTGAAACGCGGGTGGCTGCCACCCCGGAAACCATCAAGAAGCTGATCGGCCAGGGCCATAAGGTCACTGTTCAAAGCGGCGCAGGCCTCAAGGCCAGCATCGTCGACAGTGCCTATGAAGCGGCAGGCGCGACCATTGGCAGTGCCGGCGATGCGTTTGGCGCCGAGCTGATTATCAAGGTGGTCGCCCCCAGCGACAGCGAACTGGCGCTGATCAAAAGCGGCACCGCGTTGGTGGGCATGCTCAATCCGTTCAGCAACGAAACCATTGCCAAGCTGGCCGAGCAAGGCATCACTGCCTTTGCGCTGGAAGCTGCGCCACGTACCTCGCGGGCCCAGAGCCTCGACGTGCTGTCTTCCCAGGCCAACATCGCCGGCTATAAAGCCGTGTTGCTGGCCGCCCATCATTACCCGCGCTTCATGCCGATGCTCATGACCGCCGCCGGTACGGTCAAAGCCGCGCGCGTGCTGATCCTCGGCGCCGGTGTTGCAGGCCTTCAAGCCATCGCCACGGCGAAACGCCTGGGCGCGGTGATCGAAGCATCCGACGTGCGTCCTGCGGTAAAAGAGCAGATCGAATCCCTTGGCGCCAAGTTCGTCGACGTCCCCTACGAAACCGACGAAGAACGTGAATGCGCCGTCGGTGTCGGCGGCTACGCGCGCCCGATGCCCAGCAGCTGGATGCAACGCCAGGCCCTGGCCGTGCACGAACGCGCCAAGCAGGCCGACATCGTCATCACCACCGCCCTGATCCCCGGCCGCAAGGCGCCGACGCTGCTCAGCGCCGACACCGTCGCGCAGATGAAGCCCGGCTCGGTGGTCATCGACCTCGCTGCCGCCCAGGGCGGCAATTGCCCGCTGACCGTCGCCGACCAGGTGGTGGTGGAGAACGGCGTAATCATCTGCGGCCCGACCAACCTCGCCGGCGCCGTCGCCGCCGATGCGTCGGCCTTGTATGCGCGCAACCTGCTGGACTTCCTGAAGCTGGTCTTCAACAAGGAAGGGCAATTTGAAATCAACCTCGAAGACGACATCGTCGCCGCGTGCCTCATGTGCCGCGACGGCCAAGTCATCCGCAAAAACGCCTAAGCAGGGATTCAGACGATGGAAGAGCTTATCTCCCCCGGTATCTACAACCTGATCATCTTTGTGCTGGCGATTTATGTCGGTTACCACGTGGTCTGGAACGTAACGCCCGCACTGCACACACCGCTGATGGCAGTGACGAACGCCATTTCAGCGATTGTGATTGTCGGCGCCATGCTCGCTGCAGCGCTGACCGTTACGCCACTGGGCAAGACCATGGGCACCCTGGCTGTGGCCCTCGCGGCCGTGAACGTGTTCGGCGGTTTCCTGGTAACTCGCAGGATGCTGGAGATGTTCAAGAAGAAAGCCCCGAAAGTAAAAGAAGAGGCGCCGAAGTAATGAGCATGAATCTGGTGACGACGCTGTACCTGATCGCGTCGATCTGCTTTATCCAGGCCCTCAAAGGCCTGTCGCATCCCACTACGTCGCGACGCGGCAATCTGTTCGGCATGCTCGGCATGGCGCTGGCGGTACTCACGACCGTAGGCCTCATCTATAAGCTCGGCGCTGAGCTGGCCACCGCCGGTATCGGCTACGTGATCGTCGGCCTGCTGGTCGGCGGCACCGCCGGCTCGATCATGGCCAAGCGCGTAGAAATGACCAAGATGCCCGAACTGGTCGCCTTCATGCACAGCATGATCGGCCTGGCCGCGGTGTTTATCGCGATTGCCGCCGTGGTCGAGCCGCAGTCCCTGGGCATCGTCAAACACCTGGGCGATGCGATCCCGGCGGGCAACCGCCTGGAGCTGTTCCTCGGCGCGGCCATCGGGGCGATTACCTTCTCCGGTTCGGTGATCGCGTTCGGCAAGCTGTCGGGCAAGTACAAGTTCCGCCTGTTCCAAGGCGCACCGGTACAGTTTGGCGGCCAGCACAAGATCAACCTGGTGCTCGGCCTTGCAACACTGGGCCTGGGGCTGGCGTTCATGTTCACCGGCAACCTCACCGCCTTTGCGCTGATGCTGGCATTGGCGTTCGTGCTCGGCGTGCTGATCATCATCCCGATTGGCGGCGCCGATATGCCGGTTGTTGTGTCGATGCTCAACAGCTACTCCGGCTGGGCCGCGGCGGGCATCGGCTTCTCGCTGAACAACTCGATGCTGATCATTGCCGGTTCGCTGGTGGGTTCAAGCGGTGCGATCCTGTCGTACATCATGTGCAAGGCGATGAACCGCTCCTTCTTTAATGTACTGCTCGGCGGTTTCGGCAATGCGCCGGATGCCGGTGCTGCAGCGGGTTCTAAAGAAGCACGCCCGGTGAAGTCCGGTTCGGCCGACGACGCCACCTTCCTGCTGACCAACGCCGACACCGTGATCATCGTTCCAGGCTATGGCCTGGCAGTGGCACGGGCACAGCATGCCCTGAAGGAACTGACCGAAAAGCTGACGCACCGTGGCGTGACCGTGAAATACGCGATCCACCCGGTGGCCGGCCGTATGCCTGGGCATATGAACGTCCTGCTGGCCGAGGCGGAAGTGCCTTACGACCAGGTGTTCGAGATGGAGGATATCAACTCCGAATTCGGCCAGGCTGACGTGGTGCTGGTGCTGGGCGCGAACGACGTGGTCAACCCGGCCGCCAAGAACGACCCCAACTCGCCGATTGCCGGCATGCCGATCCTGGAGGCGTTCAAGGCCAAGACCATCATCGTCAACAAGCGTTCGATGGCCAGTGGTTACGCCGGGCTGGATAACGAACTGTTCTACCTGGACAAGACCATGATGGTCTTCGGTGATGCCAAGAAGGTCATCGAAGATATGGTCAAGGCCGTCGAGTAACACTGCGCCAGAGCAATACCCGAAACCCTGGCCTCCAGTAGGCTGGGGTTTTTTATTACCCCATGAAACCCGACCAAAGGCTCTAAATCGCTGCCCCGCATTCGACCATGGTAGCGGGCCGAAACTTTTTGAAATCACTACACTGCCCACCTTGCTTCCGTAGCCTGAGATAACAATTCATGTACCGTGATCGTATCCGCTTGCCTTCGTTGTTGAACAAGGTCATGAGCGCGGCAGACGCCGCCGCACTGATCGAGGACGGCATGACCGTCGGCATGAGCGGCTTCACCCGTGCCGGTGAAGCCAAGGCCGTCCCCCACGCCCTGGCCGAACGCGCCAAGACGTCCCCGCTGAAAATCACCCTGATGACCGGCGCCAGCCTGGGTAACGACCTGGACAAGCAATTGACCGAAGCCGGCGTGCTGTCCCGACGCATGCCGTTCCAGGTCGATAGCACGTTGCGCAAGGCGATCAACGCCGGCGAAGTGATGTTTATCGATCAGCACCTGTCGGAAACCGTCGAGCAACTGCGCAACAACCAGCTCAAGCTGCCGGACATTGCCGTCATCGAGGCCGTTGCGATCACCGAACAAGGCCATATCGTGCCCACCACGTCCGTGGGTAACTCCGCCAGCTTCGCGATTTTCGCCAAGCAAGTGATCGTCGAGATCAACCTGGCACACAACCCGAATCTGGAAGGGCTGCACGACATCTATATCCCGACCTACCGGCCAACCCGTACGCCGATCCCGCTGGTAAAGGTCGACGACCGCATCGGCAGCACCGCGATCCCGATCACGCCGGAGAAGATCGTCGCCATCGTGATCACCAATCAGGCCGACTCAGCCTCCACCGTGACACCACCCGACAGCGACACCCAGGGCATCGCCAACCACCTGATCAACTTCCTCAAGCAGGAAGTGGACGCCGGGCGCATGACCAACAAGCTTGGCCCGCTGCAGGCCGGGATCGGCAACATTGCCAACGCAGTGATGTGCGGCCTGATCGATTCGCCGTTCGAAGACCTGACCATGTATTCGGAAGTGTTGCAGGACTCGACGTTCGACCTGATCGACGCCGGCAAACTGAGCTTTGCCTCGGGCAGCTCGATCACCCTGTCGGAGCGGCGCAATGCCGACGTGTTCGGCAACCTGGAGCACTACAAAGACAAGCTGGTGCTGCGCCCGCAGGAAATTTCCAATCACCCTGAAGTAGTGCGGCGCCTGGGCATTATCGGCATCAACACGGCGCTGGAGTTCGACATCTACGGCAACGTCAACTCCACCCACATCTGCGGTACGCGGATGATGAACGGCATCGGCGGTTCCGGCGACTTTGCGCGCAACGCGCACCTGGCGATCTTCGTCACCAAGTCGATTGCCAAGGGCGGCGCGATTTCCAGCGTGGTGCCGATGGTCAGCCATGTGGACCACACTGAGCATGACGTCGATATCCTGGTCACCGAAATAGGCCTCGCCGACTTGCGGGGCCTGGCGCCGCGGGAGCGGGCCCGGGTGATCATCGACAACTGTGTGCATCCGGCATACCGCGATGCGCTGAACAGTTACTTCAACACAGCCTGCGCCATCGGCGGACACACGCCACACATCCTGCGCGAAGCACTGAGTTGGCACATTAACCTGGAAGAAACCGGGCATATGCTCAAGGCTTGATTGATACAGATTCGAGCTGACGCAAACACAGTTTCGTCAGCTCGATGCCACAACCCTCGATTCTTGAAAAAACTGTACTGCTGTACCGGTCATTTCCTACCGAAAATTCCCACACCCACATCATAAAATGCCTATTTCGCACTATTTCAGTGCGGACAGGTACAGTTGCCCCATTTCCGTACAGTACAGCGCCTATAAACAGTTAACTGGCCCCTCACAATACAGGTGAACTGTATCTAGAGAGTCTTGCGCCGGAAGAGGATCATTGGCATCAGTTAAACCACTACCTAATCCCGCCACAAGCGGAAGGATGTCATCATGGAACGTACACTCAGTTCCGAACTGTTCTTCGAAGAAAAAGCTGTAAACACCCAGGCTTCCCTGCCTTTGCGCGTTCTCGCCAACCTGATGTTGTGGCAGCGCCGCATCTCCAGCCGCCATCAACTGGCTCGTCTGGATTCGCGTCTGCTGGCTGATGCCGGTATCAGCGAAGCTCAACGCTACGAAGAGCTGAGCAAGCCGTTCTGGCGTTAATTGACGCCCGCTGGCCCTGACCCACCGGGTCCACAGCCAGCACTGATTTGTCAAAACAAAGCCCGCCCCGGGAGACCGGAGGCGGGCTTTGTTGTTTCGGGGCCAGCCTTGTTCCAGGCCAAACAGTAGCCATTCATCTCAACCAGTACAGTTCAAAAAATATAACAGTTAAGCAGTACAATTAAGCATTGGTGTATCTGTAACGGTCAACGCAACTCGCCCACCATGGTGTTCCAGGACCTCACGGAAGGCGCTCACCATGGACACCCAACCCTCTCTCTATAAACGGCTGTTACACAGGACAGCTTCCACGCTGGCCAAATGGCTCCGCCACGCCTACGAACGCCGCCAACTGGCGCAACTCGATCTTCGAGAACTCTCCGATGTCGGCATCAGCCCGGGAGACCGAATGGCCGAGCTGTCCAAGCCGTTCTGGCGAGACTAGGCAGTCAAGAAGCTTTCCGAACGGATAAACAGCGGCTTAATATCCATGCACAACGTGGCGAACCGTTTAGAACAGGCGTCTGATCCCCAATGGCTGCCCTGCGCCACCTTATTCGTTCACCTACAGGAGTCACCCCATGTCCCGTATTCGCCTGCTGAGTGCTGCTGCCCTGCTGGCCCTGGCCACCAACGCCAGCGCATCCAGCTTCATCGTGACCACCGACTCCATCGTCGGCGCACTGAAGGCTACTTCCGACGCCACCTCCGATGCCACTTCGTCACTGCGGGATAACAAGGTCGTGCGCGCCGCTCGTGACGACGCAGCCAGCTTCGTCGCAAGCGAAGGCGCCATTCGTGGGGTGAAGCTGGAAAGCGCCCTGGCCCAGATCCGCCAACAAGCGCCGCAACTGAACACCGCGACTGACGCACAACTGGCCCAAGCCATCCTGGCTATTTGAGTGGGCTGACAAAGGGAGCGCCCGTCGCTCCCCGATGCCGACGCACTGGCTCTCGCTCGGGCATTACGCTAGCCTTGGCGCTCGCTTTCAGTTGTCGAGTCCCATGGCTTTTTCATACCGCCTGCTAATAGTCCCTGTGTGTTTGTGTGCCAGCTGGTCGCCATTGGCTTCGGCCTTTGACCTGACCATCCAAGGTACCGTCGCGAGTGCGTACGCCACCAGCAAGGTGAGCTCCGCGCCTTTCGACCGGAAAGTAGTCGTGGCTGCCCAGGCTGATGCCGCTGCGTTTATCGCCACTGACGGCCAATGGCGGGGTGCACGGCTGGAATCCGCGCTGGATTACCTGCGCCGTACCCAACCAAAACTTAACGCCAGCGACCTTGAACTGGCGCAGGCAATTCTCGTCCAATAATCATCTTTGTATTTCGGAGTCATTCCATGCGTAGCCCGCTGATCGCCGCCACCCTTGGCCTGCTGTTGTTGGCCGACGTTGCCCAGGCACATACCCTGGTGGCCACCAGTAACATCATTGTTCGCGCCTCTGGCCGCACCATTGATTTCACTTCGGACACCACCACCTCCATCCGCGACTCCAAAGTCGTGCGCGAAGCCCACGATGACGCGGCCAGTTTCGTCGCCACCAACGGCGAGATCCGCGGCGCACAGTTGGAAGCCGCCTTCGACACCCTGCGCACCCGCCTGCCGGAAGCGCGCGATGCCAGCGACCAGACCCTCGCCGAAGCTATCCTCGCTCTGTGAGGCGCCTTGTCGCCTGGCTCCTGGCCGGGACTGTGCTGCTGTGTGCCAGCGCAGCCCAGGCCAGCCTGCAACTGCGGCTCAAGACAGATGGCTTGAGCCCGACCGAACAGCAGGCCAGCCAGGCATTGCTCGACGAGGCGATGCGCTCGCTGCCACCGCGCTTCGTCGAGCAGTTGGACCGGCGCATCGATGTCGGCTGGACCGACAAGATGCCCGAAAATGCCTACGGCCAGGCCTCCCTGGTGTCCGAGTTGGACCTCAACCGCAACCTGCTCGACAGCCTGACCGACGGCAGCGCCGCCACGCAAAAAACCAATCGCCCCCACGGCACCGTGCGCCGGGAAATGCTCGCCACCGTGCTGCATGAACTGACCCACATCTATGACCGTGCGCGCCTGTGGCCCAAGGACGAACGCGCGCTGATCCAGCGTTGCAGCCGCCAGAACAACATCACCGGCCTGATCGGCCTGCCCGATCAATGCCGTGGCCAGAATGACCGACGCTTCACCCTCAGCGATGACCCGCGCCTGCTGGACCTGGCGGGCTGGCCGCAATATGTCGGCCGTCGCGGTGAGCGCGAACAACACAACCGTCAGGTCGCGCGCAGCCCGGATATCTACGAAACCACCAGCCCGCTGGAATTCGTAGCGGTCAATATGGAGTACTTCCTTCTCGACCCAAGCTATGCCTGCCGGCGCCCCGCGCTGTTCCGCTATTACAAGGAACACTTCGGCTGGGCCCCACCGGAACAAGACACCTGCGCCAAGACCTACGCGTTCCTCAACGCCGGCAACGATTTCGCCAAGACACCCCTGGGCCACGTCGACCCGGAGCGGGTCTACGAAATCGACTACCTGCTGGCCGAAGCCAACCAGAACCTGGTCAGCCGCTGGGGCCACAGTATGTTGCGCCTGGTGATCTGCGCGCCGGGCCGCCCCCGTGGGCCGGACTGCCGGCTCGACCTGGACCAGCACCTGGTGCTGTCCTACCGCGCCTTCGTCGGCGATGTACAGCTGTCCAGCTGGGACGGCCTGGTGGGCAAGTACCCGTCACGGCTGTTCGTGTTGCCGCTGGCCCAGGTGATCGACGAATACACCAAGACCGAACTGCGCGGCCTGGCGTCCGTGCCGCTGAAACTGTCGCGCCAGGAGATCAACGACACCGTCGAGCACGCCGCTGAAATGCACTGGAGCTATGACGGCAACTATTACTTCCTGTCCAACAATTGCGCGGTCGAAAGCCTGAAACTGCTGCGCAGCGGCAGCGCCAACCCCCAGCTGACCGGCCTGGACAACATCACGCCTAATGGCCTGCTGGAAGTGCTGCAAGCCCGTGGCCTGGCGGATACCAGCGTACTCAACGACAAACGCGAGGCCATGCGCCTGGGGTATCACTTCGACTCCTTCCGAGAACGCTACCAGGCCATGTTCGACGTGCTGCGCAAACACCTGCCGATCAAACAGACCCAGGTTGAAGACTGGCTGTCCCTCAGCGCCGAAGAGCGCCGCCAGTGGTTCGACCAGGCCGACCTGCGCACCAGCGCCGCACTGCTGCTGCTGGAACAGGCGAGCTTTCGCAAACAGCTGATGCTGGCCCAGGACGAAGTCAAGCAACGCTACCTCGGTGCACGCGAGCTGAAAAACGGCGGCATGGAGAAAGCCAACGCCACACTGCAGCAGATCCTCGCCAACAGTGGCTTCCTCAGCCGTCCCGCAGAACTGCTGGGCAGCGGTGGCTATGGCCTGCCGCAACCATCGGAAGCCAAGCGCCTGGAATCGGAAAGCGCCGAGCGCCAGAAGCAGCTGCAATCGCTCACCGGCGAGCTGGATAAAGAGGTGAGGGCGCTGCTGGATCCGTCCCGCGCGGCCGAAATTGCTGCGTGTGAAGCCAACCTCAAGCAGGTGGGTGAACACCTGCGCAAACTGCACAAAGCAGCGGGCGGCCTCGAGCTGCCCTGAAGTACACGGGATAAACACATTCCAATGTGGGAGCAAGCCCCCTCCCACATTTGAAATGTGTACACCTGAAGACCGTACATCTTCCCACCACCAACTGTTTTGCCAACGAAAGCTGGCTGAAAGCTAACGCGTCTAGGATCGCCCCCAACTGCCGGCAACAGACCGGCTGTACACAACAACAATGGTGATCCCCGATGTCCGTCCGTACCCGCCTGTTCGCCCCAACTCCACCCGTACGCCTCGTGCCCTTCGTTCTGCGCTGACCCCACCCCGGTTCGCCATTCCCTAGCCGCGCTACGCCTGGAGTATTCCTATGCTGACTTTCCTTGGCTTTGCCATGGTCATCACGTTCATGTTCCTGATCATGACCAAGCGCCTGTCTGCGCTGATCGCCCTGATCATCGTGCCTATCCTGTTCGCGCTGTTCGGCGGTTTCGCACCGAAGATCGGCCCGATGATGCTCGAAGGCATTACCAAGCTCGCGCCCACCGGCGTGATGCTGATGTTCGCCATCCTCTATTTTGCCCTGATGATCGACTCCGGCCTGTTCGACCCGGCTGTGCGCAAGATCCTCAAGATGGTCAAGGGCGACCCGCTGAAGGTGTCGGTCGGCACCGCCGTGCTGGCCCTGGTGGTGTCCCTCGACGGTGACGGCGCCACCACCTACATGATTTGCGTGGCCGCCATGCTGCCGCTGTACCAGCGCATCGGCATGAGCCCGCGGATCATGGCCGGCCTGATCATCCTCGCCGGTGGCGTGATGAACATGACCCCCTGGGGCGGCCCGACCGCCCGCGCCGCCAGTGCGCTGCACGTGGACCCCTCGGATATTTTCGTACCGATGATCCCGGCGATGGCCGCCGGTGTGGTGGCGATCCTGGTGATTGCCTACATGTACGGCAAGCGCGAACGGGCGCGCCTGGGTGAACTGCACCTGCAAGGCGACGAGATCGACCACAGCGAGATCAGCGTGTCGCAATACCCGGACGCCCGTCGTCCGAAGCTGATCTGGTTCAACGGTGCCCTGACCCTGGCCCTGATGTGCACCCTGATCGCCGGCCTGTTGCCGCTGCCGGTGCTGTTCATGGTGGCATTCAGTATCGCGATGATCGTCAACTACCCGTGCCTGCAACAGCAGAAAGACCGCGTCGCCGCCCACGCCGGCAGCGTATTGGCGGTGGTCGGGTTGATCTTCGCCGCAGGGATCTTCACCGGCATCCTGTCGGGCACCGGCATGGTCGATGCCATGTCCAAGAGCCTGCTGGCCGTCATTCCGGAAGCCATGGGCCCTTACCTGGCGGTGATCACCGCACTGGTGAGCATGCCGTTCACCTTCTTCATGTCCAACGATGCGTTCTACTATGGCGTACTGCCAGTACTCGCCGAAGCCGCCAGCCATTACGGCATCACCGCAGTGGAAATGGCCCGCGCCTCGATCGTTGGCCAGCCCGTGCACTTGCTCAGCCCGCTGGTACCGTCGACCTACCTGTTGGTGGCCCTGGCCGGTATCGAATTTGGCGATCACCAGCGCTTCACCCTGAAGTGGGCAGTACTGGTATGCCTGTGCATAATGTTCGCCGCATTGCTGATGGGGATTTTTCCGCTGTTCAGCACTCTATAATCGTACCGACTCACTCACCGCGCGGCGCTGCAGCTTGCGCGGTTTAACACTTGCTCAAAGGAATACACATGGAATGGCTGACCAATCCGGAAATCTGGATTGCCTTCTTCACCCTGACGGCCCTCGAGATCGTCCTGGGCATCGATAACATCATCATGATTTCGATCCTGGTCAGCCGCATGCCCAAGCATATGCAGGCACGCACCCGGATCTTCGGCCTGGCATTGGCCATGGTCACGCGAATCCTGTTGCTGCTGTCGATCACCTGGGTCATGCGCCTGACCGACGACCTGTTCGTGGTCTTCGGCCAAGGCATTTCCGGCCGCGACCTGATCCTGTTCTTCGGTGGCCTGTTCCTGCTGTGGAAAAGCTCCCAGGAGATGTACCACGCCCTGGAAGGTGAAGACGAAACCCACGACGAACCCAAGGGCGCCGGTGGCAAGTTCATCTACACCATCATCCAGATCGCGATCATCGACATCGTCTTCTCCCTGGACTCGGTGATCACCGCCGTGGGCATGGTCTCCCATGTGCCGGTCATGGTTGCCGCGATCATTGTTGCCGTATTGGTGATGATGCTGGCCGCCGGCACCATCAGCGACTTCATCGACAAGCACCCGTCGCTGAAGATGCTGGCGCTGTCGTTCCTGCTGGTGGTGGGTACCGTACTGATCGCCGAATCCTTCGACGTGCACGTGCCAAAAGGCTACGTCTACTTCGCCATGGCATTCTCGCTGGCGGTGGAAGCAGTGAACATCAAGATGCGCACCGCCATCGCGAAAAAGAAGAAACAGCAGGACCCTGTGAAACTGCGCAAGGATATTCCGGGTCAATAAACCCGAGCCAGACAAAAAAGGGGCTTTTATAAGCCCCTTTTTTTCATGCATAAAAAGCTGATTTCATGACAGTTTTGTTTCAATCCCCACTTTAGCTATGCGATGCTGGCGCCGAGCCCATTCGCCAACTACAGCTTAACTACAAGACGTAGAACGGCACGCGGCAATTCTCATTTGCGCCAAATGGCGCACACCCACACGGGGGGCCGAGCATGCTGACCTTGCTCAATCTGCTTTCCGCCGTGACCCTGCTTATCTGGGGCACGCACATCGTCCGTACCGGCATTCTGCGGGTCTACGGTTCCAACCTGCGTCAAGTCATCGGGCAGAACATGTCCAAGCGCTGGCTGGCATTTGTCGCCGGCATCCTGGTGACTGCCATGGTGCAGAGCAGCAACGCCACGGCAATGCTGGTGACCTCCTTTGTCGGCCAGGGCCTGATGGGGCTGGTGCCCGCCCTGGCGACCATGCTCGGCGCCGACGTCGGTACCGCGCTGATGGCGCGGGTGCTGACCTTCGACCTGTCCTGGCTGTCGCCGCTGCTGATCTTTCTCGGGGTGATTTTCTTCCTGTCGCGCAAACAGACGCGGGCCGGGCAGTTGGGCCGGGTCGGGATCGGCCTCGGGCTGATCATCCTCGCGCTGCAGTTAATCGTCGAAGCCGCCGGGCCGATTACCCACGCCCAGGGCGTGAAAGTGCTGTTCGCCTCGCTGACCGGCGATATTTTGCTCGATGCCCTGGTCGGCGCCCTGTTCGCGATGATTTCCTACTCCAGCCTCGCCGCTGTCCTGCTGACCGCCACCCTGGCCGGCGCCGGGGTGATCGGCTTGCACGTGGCCATCGGCCTGGTAATCGGCGCCAACATCGGCAGTGGCGTGCTGGCCTTTCTCAGCACCAGCATGCAGAACGCCGCCGGTCGCCAGGTCGCCTTGGGCAGCCTGCTGTACAAACTGATCGGCCTGCTGCTGATTATCCCGGTGCTCGACCCGCTGGTGCTGTGGATGGACGGCCTGGACTACAGCGCCCAAGGCATGGTCATCACCTTCCACCTGCTCTACAACGTCAGCCGTTGCCTGATCCTGCTGCCCACTATCGGCCCCATGGCCAGGCTGTGCGCCTGGTTGCTGCCGGAGCGGGACGAGGTCAACGGCAAGGCCAAACCGCGCCACCTGGACCCCACGGCCCTGACCACACCGAGCCTGGCCCTGGCCAACGCCGCGCGCGAAACCCTGCGCCTGGGTGATCTGATCGACAACATGCTCACCGCCATGCAGGAAGTGCTGCGCGGCAAACAGACAGCCATTACCCAGGAAATACGCAGCCTCAGCGATGATGTCGAGGCACTCTACAGCGCGATCAAACTCTACCTGGCGCAAATGCCCCGCGAAGACCTCAGCGAGCAAGACAGTCGGCGCTGGGCCGAAATCATCGAGCTGTCGATCAACCTGAAACTGGCCGGCGACCTGATCGAACGCATGCTGCGTAAAGTCCAGCAGCAGAAAACCTCCCAACGCCGCCAGTTTTCCGAAGTGGGCCTGGAAGAACTCACCGGCCTGCACAGCCAATTGATCGCCAACCTGCGCCTGGGCTTGTCGGTGTTCCTCAGTGCCGACCCGGAAAGCGCCCGCCAACTGCTGCGCGAAAAGCGCCGCTTTCGCGCCCAGGAACGCCGCCTGGCCCACGCCCACGTCAGTCGCCTGCAACGCAAGATCGTGCAGAGCCTGGAGACCAGTTCCCTGCACCTGGAGCTGATTGCCGACATGAAACGCTTGAACTCGTTGTTTTGCAGCAGTGCTTATGTAGTCTTGGAAACGTCCGACACCGGCGCACTCTCCGCCGAAGATATTGCCGACATCACACATTCGCCCTGAACGTACGATGGCCCGTGAAGTCAGTTAAAGCTGACCTCACTCGCCAGGAAGCTTGTTATGCGTCGCCTGTTGTTCGCTTGCCTGCTCATGGGTTCTGCCCACGTCCTTGCCTTTGACCGCTTGCAGGTTGAGGGCTACACCTTGCCCAACGGCCTGCAATTGCTGCTTAAACCGGGCACCGAGCGCGGCCATGTGGCGATTCGCCTGGTGGTCGGCGTCGGCCTGGACGACTTCGGTTGCGAAGACAAGGAACTGCCGCACCTGCTCGAGCACTTGCTGTTCAGCGGTATCGACGGCGGCGGCGAAGGCGAGCTGGAAGACCGCATGCAAGCCCTGGGTGGCGAGTGGAACGCCTACACCAGCAACGCCGATACGACCTTTGTGATCGAGGCACCCGCGCAAAACCAGCGCAAGGTGCTCGACCTGCTGCTGGCGATCATCACCCGCACCCAGTTGACCGACGCCAATATCAACGCGGCCAAACAGGTCGTCGAGCGCGAAGACGGCGGTCATTACTCCCACCTGCAACGCCTGCTCGACCGCCAGGACCTGGGTCACACCGCCAGCAATCAACTGGCCATCGAGCTGGGGCTCAAATGCGCCGAACGTGCCGAGGTCGATCACCTGACCCGCGACCAACTGGAGACGCTGCGCAAAAATTGGTACGCCCCCAACAACATGACCCTGATCATCGTCGGCGACCTCGACAAACTGCTGCCGGCCTACCTGGAGCGCACCTACGGTCAACTCGACCCGATCGAACCCAGCGAGCACCCGGCGCTGCCGCAGATCCAGCACGCCGCCGCCAGCCACCGCGACCTGATCCACGGCTGGGTGGGTGACAGTGCCAAACTGCACTGGCTGTTCCCCGAGCCGGTGCTGGACGACCAGCATGATGAAACCTACGACCTGCTCAAGGATTACCTGGACTGGGCGCTGTACCGCCAACTGCGCCTCAAGCATGGGTTGTCCTACGGCCCCTGGAGCGAGCGCGAAGTGCTCGGCGGCGTTGGCTTCCTCAGCCTGAATGCCGACCTCGAGCGGGACCACCTCCCCGAAGCCGAGCAGGTGCTGCAAGACCTCAAGGCGCAACTGCTCAAGGACGGCCTTGACCCAACGGTATTTGCCCGCCTCAAACAGGCCGCCATCGCCCGCCAGGCCTGGGCCGTGCAGGGCAACAGCGCGCTGGCCGACTATTATTGGAGCGCCTCGGGCGATTACGACAACGGCCACTTCAGCGACCCGGTCAAACGCATCAAGGCCGTGAGCCTGGAGCAGACCAGCCAGGCCATGCGCGAGTTGCTCAAGCAACCGGGTTACTGGCGCATCGAGAAACCACTGCTGAGCTACGACATGCTCAACTGGATCGGCGCCGGCGTCCTCGGGCTGATCGCCATTGCGTTGATCGGCGTGCGCCGTTATCGCAAACGGATCGCGTAATGAGGCACCGAACCCTGGCCTAAGACGTTATTCTGTCTGGGATTTTTTCCTACAAAGACTGCGAACCGCCGAATGCAAAACCTGACCCGCTTAATCACCCGCGTCCTCGAACTGATGAAGCGCTACCCAGGGGTGATTGCACTCGGCGGTTTTATCTCGGGTGTATGCAGCTTCATCCTGGTGGATCGCCAGCAGGGCATGGCCAGTTGGATCGCGGTGATCATGCTGGTGAGCTGGCTGTGGCTGATGCTGGAAAACAGCTTTACCCAGCTGTTCACCAAAGTCTTCAAGCGCGAAATACCCGAACCCCTGCTGCGCTACGCGACCCAGATGATTCACCAGGAAAGTCTGTTCTTCGTGCTGCCGTTCTTTTTCGTCACCACCGCCTGGAACAGCGGCCAATCGGTGTTCACCGGCCTGCTCGGCGCGGCTGCGCTGGTTTCGATCGTCGACCCGCTGTACTACAAATGGCTGGCGCCCAAGCGTTCGTTGTTCCTCGCGTTGCACACCCTGACCCTGTTCGCCGCGCTGCTCACTGCGCTGCCGATCATCCTGCACCTGACCACCGCCGAAAGTTACAAACTCGCCCTCGGCGTCGCCATGGCCTTGTCGATTCCAAGCCTGGCGGTGAGCCTGCCGCTGCGCAGCCTCAAGGGCTGGGCGATGCTGCTGGGGGTAACGGCCGCCATTGGTTGCGCGGGCTGGTTCCTGCGCAGTTGGGTACCGCCGGCCACCTTGTGGATGACCGAAGTGGCGATCAGCACCCAACTGCAAGACCGCACGCCGGGTGACGACCTCAAGGAAGTCAGCGCCGCCCAACTGCGCAGCGGCGGGCTCTATGCCTACACCGCAATCAACGCGCCGCGCGGGCTGGATGAGCGCATCTACCACGTGTGGAAATTCAACGGCAAAGAGGTCGACCGCATCGCCCTGGACATCCACGGCGGACGCAAGGAGGGCTACCGCGCCTGGACCCACAAGCAGAACTTCCCGCCCGAAGCGGTAGGGCGCTGGCAAGTCCAAGTGTTGACGGAGGACGGCCAGGTGATCGGCGTGCTGCGTTTTAAAGTGACGGACACAGCACAAACCGACAACCCAAAGTAGGCAGGATCGTGCTATTACGTAGGAATTGTGGATAGCCAGACAAGCTCGGAGCTTATGACCAGTAGTACTACGGCCGGCACAGCCCACCTCGATACGTCCACCGCTCCCCCGTTACTGCGGATTACAGGGGACTGGACGCTTGCCCACTACGCAAACCTGAAGAAGCTGTCGGACAAGCTCGACGGCCAATACGATGCTGGTGCGCGCATCGATCTCAATGGCCTCGGCGCCCTGGATACCGCCGGCGCCTCGCTGCTGGTGGAGCTGCTGGGGCCCACCCGTATCGAACAATCCGCCGAGCAGACCGACTGCAGCCTGTCCGCAGCCGACCGCGCGCTGCTCAAGACCGTCTACCGCTCCCTCAACGATTTTTGCGTGCCGGACAAAGCGCCGGAAGAAGCCACTGGCATTCAGGTGCTGGCGCGTATCGGCGCGGCCGTGGACAAGGTCTGGCAAGACAGCAAGCAACTGCTGGGCTTTATCGGCCTGATCCTCGAAACCTTTGCCCGGGGCATTTTCCGGCCCAAGCGCTGGCGCCTGACGCCGATGGTCGCCCATCTTGAACAGGTCGGCCTCGACGCCGCGCCCATCGTCGCGTTGCTGACCTTTCTGGTCGGTGCCGTCGTGGCGTTCCTCGGCGCTACAGTGCTCAAGAGCTTTGGCGCAACGATCTTTACCGTGGACCTGGTGGCGTTCTCTTTCCTACGGGAATTCGGCGTATTGCTCACGGCCATCCTGATTGCCGGTCGCACCGCCAGCGCCTTTACCGCGCAAATCGGCTCGATGAAGGCCAATGAAGAAATCGACGCCATCCGCACCCTGGGCCTGGACCCGATGGAGTTGCTGGTATTGCCGCGCGTGCTGGCGTTGCTGGTGGCACTGCCGATGCTGACGTTCATGGCGATGCTGGCGGGGATCGTCGGCGGCGGCGTGGTCTGCGCCGTGGCCCTGGACATCTCGCCGGCGATGTTCCTCTCGCTGCTGCAATCGGACATTGGCGTGCAGCACTTCCTGGTGGGCATGGTAAAAGCCCCGTTCTTCGCCTTCCTGATCGCCGCCATCGGCTGCCTGGAAGGCTTCAAGGTCAGCGGCAGCGCCGAATCGGTCGGCGCCCACACCACCTCCAGCGTGGTGCAATCGATCTTTGTGGTGATCGTGCTGGATGCGGTGGCTGCGTTGTTCTTCATGGAGATGGGCTGGTGAGTCGTCTGCACCGTGCGCCCACCGAGGCGGTGATTGAAGTGCGTGGCCTGTGCAATCGCTTTGGCAGCCAACGCGTGCACGAGCATCTCGACCTGGATCTGTACAAGGGCGAAATCCTTGCGGTGGTCGGCGGATCCGGCAGCGGTAAATCAGTGCTGCTACGCAGCATCGTCGGCCTGCGCCGGCCCAGTGAAGGCGAAGTGCGGGTGTTCGGTAAGAACCTGCCGAGCCTGCCGGAACATGAACGCTCGCTGGTGGAACGGCGCTTTGGCGTACTGTTCCAGAAGGGCGCGCTGTTCTCCTCGCTGACGGTGACCGAGAACGTCGCGCTGCCGCTGATCGAACATGCCGGGCTCAGCCGCCGTGATGCCGAGCACCTGGCTGCGGTCAAGCTGGCCTTGGCCGGACTGCCGCTGTCGGCGGCCGACAAATACCCCGCTTCGCTGTCCGGCGGCATGATCAAGCGCGCGGCCCTGGCACGCGCCCTGGCACTGGACCCGGACATCCTGTTCCTCGACGAACCCACCGCCGGCCTCGACCCGATTGGTGCGGCGCAATTCGACCAACTGATCCTGACCCTGCGTGATGCGCTGGGCCTGAGCGTGTTCCTGGTCACCCATGACCTGGACACGCTCTACACCATCACCGACCGTGTGGCGGTGCTGGCGCAGAAGAAGGTGCTGGTGGCCGATGCCATCGATATCGTCTCGGAAACGGACGACGCCTGGATTCACGAATATTTCCACGGCCCCCGTGGCCGCGCGGCATTGGATGCCGCTCAACCGCTCAACGAGGTATGACATGGAAACCCGAGCCCATCATGTGATGATCGGTCTGTTCAGCGTGATCGTGGTGGTCGGCGCGATGCTGTTTGGCCTGTGGCTGGCCAAATCCAGCGTCGACAGCGCCTTCCAGGATTACGAAGTGATCTTCAACGAAGCGGTCAGCGGTCTGTCCCAGGGCAGCTCGGTGCAATACAGCGGGATCAAGGTGGGCGATGTCATCAGCCTGCGCCTGGATCCCAAGGACCCGCGCCGCGTACTCGCGCGCATTCGCCTGGCCGGCCAGACGCCGATCAAGGAAGACACCCAGGCCAAACTCGCGCTGACCGGCATCACCGGCACCTCGATCATCCAACTCAGCGGCGGCACGCCGCAAAGCCCGGAGCTCAAGGGCAAGGACGGCAACCTGCCGGAGATCATCGCCTCGCCATCGCCGATCGCGCGATTACTCAATAACAGCAACGACCTGATGACCAGCATCAACCTGCTGCTGCACAACGCCAACGACATGTTCTCCGCGCAGAATGTCGAACGCCTCAGCAACACCCTGGACCATCTGGAACAAACCACCGGCGCGATTGCCGACCAGCGTGGGGATATCAAGGTGGTGATGCAGCAATTGATGCAGGTAAGCAAGCAGGCCGGGGCCGCCCTGGAGCAAACCACGGCGCTGATGCGCCACGCCAATGGCCTGCTCAGTGATCAAGGCAAGCAGGTCTTCGGCAGCGCCGAACAGGCGATGAAATCCCTTGAGCAAAGCACCGCCACCATCAATACCTTGCTGACCAACAACAAGGACTCGGTGAACAGCGGCATGCAGGGCCTCAACGAACTGGCGCCGGCCGTGCGCGAACTGCGCGAAACCCTCGGTTCACTGCGCGCCATCTCTCGCCGCCTGGAAGCCAACCCCAGCGGCTACCTGCTGGGCAGCGACAAGAACAAGGAGTTCACGCCATGAAGCGTGCTTACCAAATGATCGCCCCTGTGGCCTTGGCGCTGATCAGCGCGTGTTCGATCCTGCCCAAGGCGGATCCGTCGGACGTCTACCGACTGCCTACGGCCCAGGGCACGACCCAGGGCGCGCCAGTCAATTGGTCGCTGCGCCTGGCCAAGCCGCAGACCAGTGAGTTCCTCGACAGCCCACGCATCGCCGTGGTGCCCAATGGCGATTTGATCAGCAGCTATGCGAACTCACGCTGGAGCGACCCAGTGCCGGTGCTGCTGCGCAATCGCCTGATGGACGGGTTCCAGCGCGATGGACGCGTAACGCTGTTGAGCACCGACGACACCAACCTGCAGGCCGATTATGAATTGGGCGGGCAGTTGCAGGCGTTTCAGAGCGAGTACCGGGGCAGTGCGGTAGCGGTGGTGATCCGCCTCGACGCACGCCTGGTGCGTGGGAGTGATCAGCGGATTATTGCCAGCCGGCGGTTTGAAGTGCAGCAGGCGGTGACTGACACCAAAGTGCCGGCGGTGGTGACCGGGTTTGGGTTGGCGGGAGATCAGTTGAACAGGCAGGTGGTGGAGTGGGTTGTTCAGCAGGGCAATGGTGCGGTGAAACGCTGAGGGCCTCATCGGGGCAAGCCCCCTCCCACATGTGGATCTGTGAACACATTCAGAATGTGGGAGGGGGCTTGCTCCCGATAGCTATTTAAGCCTCAGCCAAAGAACCAGTAGCACACCGCAATCGCCGCCACCACACCGGCGAACTCAGCCAGCAACGCGCAGCCTACGGCATGCCGCGCCCGCTGGATGCCCACCGAACCGAAGTACACCGCCAACACATAAAAGGTGGTTTCCGTACTGCCCTGAATCGTCGCCGCCACCAGCGCCGGGAAGCTGTCCACGCCCTGGGTCTGCATGGTCTCGATCAACATCGCCCGGGCCGCGCTGCCGGAGAAGGGCTTGACCATCGCCGTCGGCAAGGCGTCGACAAAGCGCGTGTCCATGCCCGTCCAGGCCACCACATGGCGAATGCCTTCGAGGCCCAGGTCCAACGCGCCGGAGGCACGCAACACGCCCACCGCACACAGCATCGCCACCAGGTACGGCAGCAGGTTCTTGGCGACGTCGAAGCCTTCCTTGGCGCCTTCGACAAATGCTTCGTAGACCTTAACCTTGCGCAGCGCGCCGATCAGCAGGAACAGCATGATCAGGCCGAACAACGTGAGGTTGCCGAGGATTGACGACAACCCGGCCAATGCGGTGGCCGAGAGGGTCGCCAGCAGGGCCATGAACCCACCCAGTACCAATGCGCCTGGAACCAGGTAGGCCAGCACCACCGGGTCCCACAGCCGCAGGCGCTGCATCACCGCCACCGACAGCAGGCCCACCAATGTGGATGCGCTGGTGGCCAGCAGGATCGGCAGGAATACCAGGGTCGGATCGGGCGCACCTTGCTGGGCGCGATACATGAAGATCGTCACCGGCAACAGGGTCAGGGAGGATGCATTGAGCACCAGGAACAGGATTTGTGCGTTAGTCGCCGTGTTAGGGATGGGATTGAGCTCTTGCAGCGCCTTCATGGCCTTCAGGCCGATAGGTGTTGCTGCGTTATCCAGGCCCAAGCCGTTGGCGGCAAAGTTGAGGGTGATCAGGCCAATGGCCGGGTGACCGGCCGGCACTTCCGGCATCAGGCGCAGGAACAGCGGGCCCAGGGCCTTGGCCAGCCATTCGACAATCCCGGCTTTTTCGGCGATACGCAAGAAGCCCAGCCATAACGTCAGGGTGCCGAACAACAGCACCATCACTTCCACCGACAATTTGGCCATGGCGAAAATGCTTTCGACCATCGCCGCGAAAATCCCGGCGTTACCGCCCACCAGCCATTGCGCCAGTGCTGACACCATTGCCACGACAAAGAAGCCAAGCCACAGGCCATTGAGCATCAGTTGAATCCCCCGAAAGATGGGGCGAATGATAGCGGGGCTGACAGAAACGACAAACCCCGGATTTACCGGGGTTTGTCTTACAGCCGTCGGGCTATCAGCCGCGAGTGGCTTGGGCAGTCGGCAGGGCTTGCTTGGTGCGCCAGTGCGGCAGGGAGTTCCAGTAGCGCTCGCCCTTGGCGTCGTCGTACATGCCTTCCCAGCGCGAGATGACCAGCACGGCCAGGGCGTTGCCGATCACGTTCAGCGCGGTACGGGCCATGTCCATGATGCGGTCGACACCGGCGATGAAGGCCAGGCCTTCCAGCGGGATACCCACGCTGCCCAGGGTGGCCAGCAGCACCACGAAGGACACGCCCGGCACACCAGCGATGCCTTTGGAGGTGACCATCAGGGTCAATACCAGCATCAGTTGCTGGCCGATCGATAGGTCGATGCCATACAGCTGGGCGATAAAGATCGCCGCGATGCTCTGGTACAGGGTCGAACCGTCGAGATTGAACGAGTAGCCGGTCGGCACCACGAAGCTGCAGATGGCCTTGGGCGCGCCGTAGGCTTCCATCTTCTCGATCACACGCGGCAGCACAGTTTCGGAACTGGCGGTGGAGTAGGCCAGCACCAACTCGTCCTTGAAGATGCGCATCAGCTTGAGGATCGAGAAGCCGAACAGGCGAGCGATCAGGCCCAGCACCGCAAAGGCGAAGAACAGGATGGCGACGTAAACCAGGATCACCAGCTTGGCCAGCGGCAGCAGCGAGGCAAAGCCGAAGTTGGCCACGGTCACCGCGATCAGCGCGAATACGCCGATGGGGGCGTACTTCATGATCATGTGGGTGACTTTGAACATGCTCTCGGACACGCCCTGGAACATGGTCACCAGCGGCTCGCGCAGCTCCGGCTTGAGGCTCGACAAGCCCAGGCCGAACAGCACGGAGAAGAAGATGATCGGCAGCATCTCGCCACGGGCTACAGCGGCGAAGATGTTAGACGGGATCAGGTTGAGGATGGTCTGGATGAACGCATGCTCATGCTGCACCTCGGCGGCGGTCGCCTGGTACTTGGAAATATCGACGGTACCCAGGGTACTCATGTCGATGCCTGCGCCCGGGTGGAAAAGGTTGGCCAGCAGCAGGCCGACCACGATGGCGATGGTGGTGACCACTTCGAAGTAAAGGATGGTTTTGACGCCGATGCGCCCGAGTTTTTTCGCGTCACCGACACCGGCAATGCCGACGATCAACGAGGAAATCACAATCGGGATCACGATCATCTTGATCAGGCGGATAAAGATATCGCCCGCTGGCTGCAACACATTGCTGATCCACCAGGCCTTTTCAGCACTGAAATGGTTGAGCACTGCGCCGATTGCGATCCCCAATACCAAACCGATGAGGATCTGCCAGGCGAGGCTTAGCTTTGCCTTCTTCATGTCATTACCCTTACTTCAAGTGGACTTAAGGCAAATGCGCCAGCTGCAACGCTCGAGAGCGAAAAAGTGTGCGCATCTGCCTCCATGGAAGGTCACCGCAGCATGGCCGAAATGGCTTACTGGCAGGCGAAAAAAGGCGCAACTATTCCCATGCAAGGGGACGACGTCTAATGCCGTAAACGCCTACCCCATGCCAAATCGGCATGACTTTTTTCCATAATAACTGTCCGAACGGTCAGTTCAAATGTGACATTTTGTCCGGTGAATATGCCGTGAACCTGCCAATTCAGGCTCGCGCAGAGATTTTGCAGGTCTTGGAGAGGTTGGCAGAAATGCCGGGGAACTCTGCCGTCGAGCGTCGGAAACGTCCTATGGCGCGAGCAAAACTTTCTCGATAGATGGTCGCCCCGACACACCCAGTAATGGTTGGTCGAAAGCAAAATCAGGATTTGTGGCTATGGGCGGCATAGGAGGCGGGAATAAGAGTCACAAGCCCGCCGCAAGTTCAGCAAGCCGTGGGCTTGTGAACCTGCGTCGCAGCTTTTCACCTGACCTGGCCCTTGCGCAGGCACTCCCTGTGCCCGTAGGTCACGCCGATCTCAATTGATCAGAACAACCCGGCCCCCTGGTCATGCATCCCCCTTGGCGGGGGATGCAGACAGAAAGAAGCGAGAGGCTTCTTTCTATGGACGCTGATCGCGCAGACGACAGACCCGTCAGACGCAACCTAGTACCAATTCGGATCTTTCTTCAGCTGCTCCATCAGCAGCTTCTGCATGCCTTCGTCCGGCTTACCGATAAACCGGTAATCGGCATGCCGCGTCGGAGACTTGTCCGCCGGCAAACCGGCAGGGACTTCCACCAACATGGCGTAGGCATCTTCCTTGTCGAGGCTGAAGGCGACGATCAGGCGCTTGTTAAGGCACGTATCCGCAGTTTCGCAGAGCGGCCCCACCAAGTACTTATCGCCATCTTCTTCCACGGCATTCATCTGCTCGGCCGTGCCCGACAGGTTCAAGACCCATTCCGGCAGGCGCTCTTCTTTCTTCACCACGCCTTGCCAGGTCTCGCGGTACTGCGGATCCGCGCTGAGCAGTTCGTTGGCCCGCGACTGACCGTCATTAGCGGCCATCGCGAAGCCGCTGCCGCCCAAGAGCACAGCGGCAGCAATCGCTTTGAGGGACAAAGTGGTCATTTTCAGCCTCGGCCGCGACGACCAAAGAAGAACGAAGCAATGAACATCACCAGGAAGACCACAAACAGAATCTTGGCGATACCCGTGGCGGTGCCCGCGATACCACCGAAGCCCAGGACTGCGGCCACAATGGCGATGATCAGAAATGTGATTGCCCAACTCAACATGGTGATTCTCCTTACGCTTATAAAAGGTAACAGCGGTGATGCCGTTCAGGCGCTCAACACAAGCGTCCGACGTTTTTGCCTAGAACACCCAACGCTCTTGGGTTGGCAGCTCGCCCAGGGTGGAGTCCTGATCGGCCACTCTCAATTGCTTGGCGGTCACATCGGCAGAAACGCTCCCGACGGCACGGCTCTCAATGGAACTGAAATGGGTCTGGGTCATTACCGGACGTTCGAATTGCGGGGCTTGGGGCTGACTCTGCTGCCAATGTTGCATCTGCTGGCCTGCAATCAGCGTGACCATCAGGGCCAGGCTGGCAAACAGCCCCTGTTGCATACGCAGTGGCGATACACGCAGTTGGCTGAGGTGTTGGCGAGTCATGCTGCTTTTCTCCCGCATTCTGATTATTCGTTCATGACGCTCTTGAGAGAGGTATTGCAGAGCGCATGCCAGCTTTTTTACAAAATAAAAACCATTAAAATCAACATCTTATAAATTAAGGCTCAACTGGCGGCGCAGCATCCTGCACGATCCACCGCTACAGGCCGTGCGAAATGCACGATGGCCAGCGGTCGGGTCAAAGGATCGAATGCGCGGGTTGAGTTGCCGAAGTGGCAAGACGGCATGAAAACGCCATCAGACGGGGCTTTGTAGGAAGACTTGCAGATAGCTGCACGACGTTGCTTTTTATCGATCAGAATAAACCATGCAACTTGCCCGATTATTCCGGGACTAAACACCATCATTCATAGTTAAGGAGCGCGGGACAGATGGAATCAGCCAAGGAACTTCAAGGCCGCATTCTTTTAGTGGATGACGAGTCCGCGATCCTCCGCACCTTCCGTTATTGCCTGGAAGATGAAGGCTACACCGTCGCCACCGCCAACAGCGCCGCCCAGGCCGATGCCCTGATGCAACGCCAGGTGTTCGATCTGTGCTTCCTGGACCTGCGCCTGGGTGAAGACAATGGCCTGGATGTGTTGGCCCAGATGCGGATCCAGGCGCCGTGGATGCGTGTGGTGATCGTCACCGCCCATTCCGCCGTCGATACCGCCGTGGACGCGATCCAGGCGGGTGCCGCCGACTACCTGGTCAAGCCTTGCAGCCCCGACCAACTTCGCCTGGCCACCGCCAAACAGCTGGAAGTGCGCCAACTTTCCGCGCGCCTGGAAGCATTGGAAGGCGCCGTACGCCAGCAGAAAGACGGCCTCGACTCCCACAGCCCGTCAATGATGGTTGTGCTTGAAACCGCACGCCAGGTGGCGGGCACCGATGCCAACATCCTGATCCTCGGCGAGTCCGGCACGGGTAAAGGCGAACTGGCCCGGGCCATTCACGGCTGGAGCAAGCGCTCGAAGAAATCCTGCGTGACCATCAACTGTCCGTCGCTGACGGCAGAACTGATGGAAAGCGAGCTGTTCGGCCATAGCCGTGGTGCCTTTACCGGTGCCAGTGAGAGCACGTTGGGCCGGGTCAACCAGGCGGACGGCGGTACACTGTTTCTCGACGAGATCGGCGACTTTCCCCTCACTCTGCAACCCAAGTTGCTGCGATTTATCCAGGACAAGGAATATGAGCGCGTGGGCGACCCGGTCACCCGTCGCGCCGATGTGCGTATCCTGGCCGCCACCAACCTGAACCTGGAAGACATGGTGCGCGACGGTCGCTTCCGTGAAGACTTGCTGTATCGCCTCAACGTCATCACCTTGCACCTGCCCCCGCTGCGCGAGCGCAGTGAAGACATCCTCACCCTGGCAGACCGCTTCCTGGCGCGCTTCGTCAAGGAATACGCCCGCCCGGCGCGGGGCTTCAGTGATCAAGCGCGCGAAGCCCTGCTCAACTATCGCTGGCCAGGCAATATCCGCGAACTGCGCAACGTGGTGGAACGCGCCAGCATCATCTGCCCACAGGAAAAGGTCGAAATCATCCACCTCGGCATGGCCGAACAACCGACCAATAACGCCCCGCGCATTGGCGCGGCGTTGAGCCTGGACGAGCTGGAGAAAGCCCATATCGGCGCCGTATTGGCCACCAGCGATACCCTGGACCAGGCCGCCCGCACCCTCGGCATCGACGCGTCGACCCTGTACCGCAAACGCAAACAGTACAACCTGTGAGCTGCACCCTATGAAGCTAGCGATGACACTGCGCACTCGATTGTTCCTGAGTATCTCAGCGCTGATCACCGTCGCCCTGCTGGGTCTGATCCTGGGTCTGGTCAGCGTCATGCAAATGGCCAAGACCCAGGAGTCCCTGATTCGCAGCAACTTCGTCACGCTGGACCTGGGGCTCAAACTGCGCCAAAGCCTGGGCGACCAATTGATCATGATGCTGGAACATCGCCCCGATCCGCAGGCATTGCAAAGCTCCAAGCAGCATTACTTCGACCTGCTGGACCAAGGCATCGCCCATGAGCAACGCGACGGCCATAACCACGGTTTCAGCCAGGCGCGAGCCCAATACCAGGACCTGCTGGACGCCTTCGAGCAATCCCAGCAGGCGTCGCCACCACCGGGCAGCAAGGAAAAACTCACCGAAACCTTCAATGTGCTGCGCAACGGGCTGATTGCCGAACATAAACAAGCCCTGGAAAACATCAGCGCCAGCGAGCATAAATCCCGCGGGCGCGCCTTGCTGATCGCCGGTTTGCTGGGGTTGGTGGGCCTTGCAGTGCTGATCATCGGATTTGTCACGGCCCATGGCATCGCCCGGCGATTTGGCGGCCCGATCGAAGCGCTGGCAAAAGCAGCCGACAAGATCGGCCAGGGCGATTTTGAAGTGACCCTACCGCTCTCTTCGGCAGCGGAAATGAACCTGTTGACCCGTCGCTTCGGCCTTATGGCCGAGGCGGTGCGCCAGCATCAGGCGACAAATGTTGACGAGTTGCTGGCCGGCCAGCAGCGCCTGCAAGCCGTGCTCGACAGCATCGACGACGGCCTGCTGATGATTGACCGCCAAGGCCGCCTGGAGCATCTCAACCCCGTTGCGCAACGCCAATTGGGCTGGGACGAGGAACGCCTGGGCCAAGGCCTTGGCGAAGCCCTGGTGCGCCCGGAGCTGGATGAACAACTGCAACTGGTGCTGCGCGGCGGCACTCTGGAGCGCGCGCCGGAGGACCTGGAAGTCGAAGTCGAAGGCGAACTGCGCCTGCTGACCTACAGCCTCACTCCCGTCAGCCATACCCAGGGACATATCCTTGGGGCGGTGATGGTGCTGCACGACGTCACCGAACAGCGCGCCTTCGAGCGGGTACGCAGCGAATTCGTCTTGCGCGCGTCCCATGAACTGCGCACGCCGGTGACCGGCATGCATATGGCGTTCGGCCTGTTCCGTGAACGCGCGAAGTTCCCGCCGGAATCCCGTGAAGCGGACCTGCTGGATACGGTCAATGAAGAAATGCAGCGCCTGATGCAGTTGATCAACGACCTGCTCAATTTCTCGCGCTACCAGAATGGCCTGCAGAAACTCACCTTGGGCCCCTGCGACGTGACCGATCTGCTCGAACACGCCCGCGCGCGCTTTGCGGAGCCCGCCAATGCGCAACACATAGAACTGCTGGTAGAAGTGCAATCCGATCTGCCACGGCTGTATGCCGACCAGGCGCAATTGGAACGGGTGCTCGACAACCTGCTGGGCAATGCCCTGCGTCATACCGCCGACGGTGGGCAAATTCGCCTGCAGGCGCGACGTCATGGCGAGCGGGTGATTATCAGCGTCGAAGACAACGGCGAAGGTATTGCTTATGGCCAGCAAGGGCGCATCTTCGAACCCTTCGTCCAGGTTGGCCGCAAGAAAGGCGGCGCCGGCCTGGGGCTGGCGCTGTGCAAGGAGATCGTGCAATTGCACGGCGGCCGCATGGGGGTGTATTCGCGGCCGGGGCAGGGCACCCAGTTCTATATGGCGCTGCCCTTGTAGGCGCCAGCTTAGCGCCGGTTCAGGGCACGCAGGATGGCAGCACTTTCGGCATCCGGCACGCCATCGAACCGGGATGGCCGGAAGCGCATCTGGAACGCCGCGATCACATGGCGCGTGGCGACATCCAACTCACCCGTCTGGGGTGTCGGGTAACCGAGGAGCGCCAATTCTTCCTGGAACCAAGTGATGCTCGGCAATTCAGCGGCGTACTGCACCTGGAAACGGGCGACGGCCTGGGCATCCGGCCACACACTCAGGCCCTCATCGGCCAGGCGCTTCCAGGGGAACAGCGGCCCCGGATCGAGCTTGCGCAGGGGTGCGATATCGCTATGGCCGATGATGTTCCTGGGATCGATGCCATTGCGCTTGCTGATGTCCTTGAGCAACACCACCAGCGACTTCACTTGGGCCTCGGAGTACGGGTACCACAGGCGGCCTGTAGGGGTGTCCTTGTAGCCAGGGTTTACGATTTCGATACCGATGGAGCTGGAGTTGAGCCAGGTGCGCCCCATCCACTCGCTTTCCCCGGCATGCCAGGCCCGCTGGCTTTCATCCACCAGCTTGTAGATAGTGGCGCCGGCGTCGTCACCGATCAGGTAATGAGCGCTGACCTGGCCGTGGGTCAACAGGGCCAGGGAACGCTCAAGATTGGTAGAGGTGTAGTGGACGACCACGAACTGCACGCGGTTGTCGTGGTTTAGCGAGGGGTGGCGGGTGTCCAGGCGCGGGCCAGTGGCGCAGCCGGCGAGCAGGAGAAATACACAGGCGAAGTACAAGGATTTCATGGCGGAAGACAGTACGCTGAAGACGATAATGCAACAGTGTAACGTACCGTTTGTGGCCCGGCGGTCAAATTACACAATGGAACATCTTTTACGCCGCCTGCACCTGGTTACGCCCAGCGGCCTTGGCCCGATACAACGCTTCGTCCGCTCGCTTGAGCGCCAGCTCACTGCGCTCACCGGGCAGGAACTGCGCCACGCCCATGGACACGGTAATCGTCACCGGCTCGCCCTTGAAGTGGAATGGGCAGGCGGCAATCGCAGCACGTAGCACCTCACCCACCGCCAACGCATCCGAGAGGGATGAGTGGGGCATCAGCAACACAAACTCCTCACCGCCAAACCGCGCGATAAAGTCGCTGGTGCGCAGGCGCTTGCGCAGGACGTTGGCGATGATTTTCAGCACCTTGTCACCCGCCAGATGGCCGTAGCCATCGTTGATGCGCTTGAAGTGATCCAGGTCCAGCATCGCGAGCGACAGGCTATTGCCACGCTGGTGCCAGGCATTGACCTCATGATCCAGGCGCTCGCTCCAGGCCGCGCGGTTAGGCAAGCCGGTGAGCGGATCGATCAAGGCCTTCTGGCGTTGCACCTCCAGGTGCTCACGGTAGCCTTGGGCTTCCTGCTCCATATTGGCGACCCGCTCGGCCAGGCCTTTCAAGCGCGCTGCCACTTCCTGCTCGCGCTGGTCACGCTGTTGCTGGTGCTCGTCCATGGTGCCGAGTAAACCTTCCAGATGGCTTTCGAGCACCTGCTTGAGGCTGTCCAGGTCCGCGGCTTCCTGGACACTGCTTTGCAGGCCGTCGACCTGTTCGCGAATCTGCGTGTCCAACTCCCTCGCAGCGGAGCGGCTGTCGGCATGGCCGTCGCTGGCCACTTGCAAATGGCCCTGAAAGGCTTCGAGGCGCTCGTTGAGCTGTTTGAGGTATGCCTCGAACTCGTGCTGCCCGCTGTCGGTGATCGCCAGCATCAGCACCGCCAAGTCATCGAGGATCGGCAGCAATTCGTACCAATTCAACCCGTGGGCCAAGCGCTCACGCATGGCTTCGGCCTGGGGCCGATGGCGCTCGGGCAAGGCCAACTCCTCCAACAGGCCGATCAGGGTGTCTTCGATGTGCTTGGCCACGGAGCTGTACGACGGCTCCGGTGAATCCGGCAAGGAGTAGAGGCCATCCGATTGAAGTTCGTCGGGGTCCGGCTCTTCGGCCTCAAGCACTGGAGGGAGCGAGAGGCTGCCGATCACCGTCTCCTGCGGTGCCTCGACCACAGCCTGTGGCGGTTCGATAAAGGCGGCGAGGGCGCTTTCGGTGCTGGTTTCTTCCACCTGTGGCTCAGGCTTGCCGGGCACGACAGGTGCTGGAGAAACGTCGACAGGCGCAGCCAAGGCGCCGCTTTGAGCAGGCGCCTCGTACACAAACTTTTCACTGCTGGCATCAACCGCCTTGGCCGGCGCTGCGGGTTCAGGCTGCGCGGCAACCGGTTCCTGAGGCTGCGGCGCAAAGGCCCGCAAGGCTTGCGCCAGTTCCTCGGACTGTTCGGGCGCCTGGGGCTCGGCGACGGGCTTGGCGGCAACCGGCGCCGGTGACGGGCTGGAGACGGGCTCACTGGCCGCTGCCTCGCTCGACACGTCCTTGGCACCAAACAGGCGCTGCAATAAACCCGGCCCAGGGCGCACGGTTTCACCGTCCGGCTCCAGGTTATCCAGCGCCTGCCCTTGCAGACTGCTCAATTCGCTGAGTAACAGGGGAATCTCACGTGCCTGGCTGACGCGGCCATCCAACTGCTTGGCAAAGGTTTTCAGCGGACGGGCGACCTCACGGGGCAGCGGCAGCTTTTGCAACTGCGTGACCAGGGAGGTCAGTGCGGTGCTCATCTGGTCGATCCGGGTTTCGCGGCGCTGCTCCGAATCCAGTACCGCCTTCTCCAGGCGCGGCAGCAAGGCGGCGAGGGCAGCGTCCATGTCGTCGGTACGCACGACGTCGCGCATTTCCTTCATGCATTGGTCAACCGCGCGGTCGGTGCCTTCCGCCGCCAGTGTGCTGCGCACCAGCCCACGACGCAGCAGGTCGAGGCGGGCAGCCCAACGGCGTTCGAGCTTTTCTTGTTGCTCGATGCTTAACAGGTATTTTTCTTTCCAGCGCTGGGCGTCGTCGCTCATGCAAGGGGTCCGCGAGGGCCGGGGCTCAACGCGGGCAATGCATCAGCCGTGAGCGAACCCGGCAGACGAATCTCTACCGCGACTGGCAGGTGATCGGAGATGGGCTGCGCCAGTACCTGCACACTCTCAAGTGTGAGGCTCGGGCTGAGCAGGATATGGTCAAGACAGCGTTGCGGGCGCCAGCTGGGGAACGTGGCTTCGACTTGCGGCGCCAGTAGCCCGAGGTCACGCAACGGGGAATTCAGCAGGAGGTCGTTCGCATGGGTGTTCATGTCACCCATCAACACCTGATGCTTGTAGTTGCCAATCAGGTCGCGCACGTAGGCCAATTGCAGGTTGCGCGTACGCCCCCCGAGCGCCAGGTGCATCATCACCACCACCAAGGCCTCAGGCCCTTCGCCAAAACGCACGAGAATCGCCCCGCGCCCCTTGGGGCCCGGCAATGGGTGATCTTCGATGGAGGTGGGCTTCAAACGGCTGAGCACACCATTACTGTGCTGCGCCAGGCGCCCGAGGTTGCGATTGAGCTGCTGGTACCAGTAGGGGAAGGCCCCGAGGTGCGCCAGGTGTTCGACCTGATTGATATAGCCGGAACGCATGCTGCCGCCGTCGGCTTCCTGCAGGGCGACCAGGTCGAAATCATTCAACAGGTCCCCGATCTTCTGCAGGTTACCGGCCCGGCCGTTGTGGGGCAGCAAATGCTGCCAGCCACGGGTGAGGTAGTGCCGGTACTTCTCGGTGCTGTTGCCCACCTGGATATTGAAGCTGAGCAGGCGCAGGCGGTTGTCTGCCGGCAAACCTGTGGACTCCAGGTGATGTGCGTTGACCTGCGGTTCACGCAGGCCAACCACACGTTCAGTACCCCAGCGGCGCATGAGGAGCCCCTTACTTGGCTGCGCGTTCTTTGGCGATCAACTGGTCGGCAACGTTGAGGGTCGCTTCAGGACCACCGGTAGTGCCCAGGTCGAAACGATACTTGCCGTTGACAATCATGGTCGGTACGCCTTGCACGCCGTACTTCTGCGCCAGCTCCTTGGCCTGTTTGATCTGGCCCTGGATGGCGAAGGAGTTGAAGGTGGCCAGGAACTTGTCCTTGTCGACGCCTTGGGTGGCAATGAAGTCAGCCATTTCGTCCGGCTTGGTCAGGCGCTTGCCTTGTTTCTGGATGGCGTCGAATACCGCGTTGTGGACCTTGTGCTCCACCCCCATGGCTTCCAGGGTCAGGAACAGTTGGCCGTGGGCATCCCATGGGCCGCCGAACATGGCGGGGATGCGCTTGAAGTTCACGTCCTTAGGCAGCTTCTCGACCCAAGGGTTGATGACCGGTTCAAAAGCGTAGCAATGCGGGCAGCCGTACCAGAACAGCTCTACCACTTCGATCTTGCCCGGTACCGAAACCGGCACTGGGTTGGCCAATTCAACGTAGGTTTTACCGGCTTCAAGCGGCACATCGGCAGCTTGCGCGGTCATGCCGAAGAGGCTGGCAGTGACGAGAGCGGCGCTGAGGATCAGATTACGCATGCTTTACTCCTGGACAAATAAAGTCGCCTCACGCGACCTTTGTTGTGACAGGTCTACGCGGGCATGAGTTCGTTAGTGTAACGGCAGCGGCCACAAAAAAGGGCGGCCTAAGCCACCCTTTTTATGCTTGCATCGATGGATTAATCGAGCGTTAACGTTGCGTGCACCTTAGTGCAGGCCCTGGATGTAGCTGGAGACCGCCGCAATGTCTTCATCACTCAGCTTGCGAGCGATGGTGCGCATGATTGCCGCGTCGCCATCATTGGCTCGCCCGGCCTCTTCCTTACGGAAATCGGTCAGCTGCTTGGCAATGTAGGTAGCGTGCTGGCCGCTCAGGTGCGGGAAGCCGGCGGCGGCTATGCCCGCGCCATTGGGCGAGTGGCAACCGGTGCAGGCAGGCAGGCCTTTATCCAGGTCACCGCCGCGGAACAGTTTCTCACCACGGGCCACCAGTTTCGGATCAGCAGCTCCCACACTGCCTTTCTGGCTGGCAAAATAAGCCGCGAGGTCTGCCAGGTCCTGGTCACTGAGGTTGGTCAGCAGGCCGGTCATTTCCAGGACCGTGCGCTTGCCATCCTTGATGTCGTGCATCTGCTTGGTCAGGTAACGCTCACCCTGGCCGGCCAATTTGGGGAAGTTCGGCGCCGGGCTGTTACCATCCGGCCCATGGCAGGCACCACATACGGCGGCTTTCGCTTGACCGGCAGTGGCATCACCTTTAAGGGGGCCCTCTGCGGCGACGGCAACACCGGTGATGCCCAAGGTCAACAGCAGACTCACGATCAGTTTGTTCATCAGCTAATCCAACTACGGCTAAGGGTTTAAGAGTTATCTACCGGGTTTACTCACCATCAACTCAATGATGGCCTGGTAATCCTCGGTACTGCAGTCCATGCACAAACCACGCGGCGGCATTGCCTTGAAACCCTGGGTCACGTGTTGCACCAGCGTGTCCATGCCCTGCGCCAGTCTTGGCGCCCAGGCTGCCTGGTCACCCCGTTTCGGGGCGTTCGGCAGTTGGCCGGCATGGCAAGCCACGCAAACTCGGTTGTACACCGCTTCCGGATCCTGTGTAGCCTGAGCGCCATACAGCGGAACCAGGGCACCGAAAGCGAGCAACCATCGGGTCATACATCGACCTTTTCAGGGTTTGAGAGCGTTTTGCGTTCTAATGCGCAATAAAGGTCTATCGCTCCCGTGAACTTCATCCTTCGCTGGGACAAAGCACACACAAAATCTGCGGCATTATATACTGGCGCTACTGAAACGGAAACGACACCGCTTGCCGCACCCTTTTTCGGCACCGCCCACATCGGAAATCTCATGCAACTCAAGAACCCCATCCTCGGCCTGTGCCAACAGTCCACCTTCATGCTCAGCGCCGCCAAAGTTGACCAATGCCCCGATGACGAAGGCTTTGAAGTCGCCTTTGCCGGTCGCTCCAACGCCGGTAAATCCAGCGCACTGAACACCCTGACCCACGCCAGCCTCGCACGCACCTCGAAAACCCCGGGCCGCACGCAGTTACTCAACTTCTTCAAGCTAGACGATGATCGGCGTCTGGTCGACCTGCCGGGCTATGGTTATGCAAAAGTACCTATCCCGCTGAAGCTGCACTGGCAGCGTCACCTGGAGGCTTACCTGGGTGGCCGGGAGAGCTTGAAGGGGTTGATCCTGATGATGGATATCCGTCATCCAATGACCGACTTCGACCTGCTGATGCTGGATTGGGCGGTCGCCAGCGGCATGCCGATGCATATCCTGCTGACCAAGGCCGACAAGCTTACCTACGGCGCCGCCAAGAACACCTTGCTCAAAGTGCAGTCCGAAATCCGCAAGGGTTGGGGTGACACAATCACCATCCAGCTGTTCTCGGCCCCCAAGCGCATGGGCCTGGAAGATGCCTATACCGTGCTGGCCGGCTGGATGGAATTGGCTGACAAAGGTGCGGAACTCGCCGAGTAACTTTTCTACGGGCAAAAAAAACCCCGGACTTCGTATGGGGAGGGGAAGTTCGGGGTTCAAGTACCGGACCGCTAGGGCGGGGTCCGGATATCTGCCAACACTTAACACAACATAGGAGCATTGAAGGGCTTCACCACCCATTCAGTAACTCTGAGTAGCAGTTCACAGGTTAAGTTCCGGCAGGTTCAAAAAACTATTGGAAATAACTGCAGCGGATTTCCGATCTAAAGCACTGCGCCACCACACTCGGTGGTGGCGATGCCGCGAAATCAGTGCGCTTCGTCCCAGTTGTCGCCTACGCCAACGTCCACCACCAACGGCACATCCAACTGCGCGGCCGCGCTCATGTGCTCGCGAATCTTCTCGCTGACCTCGGCCACCAGATCCTCCCGCACTTCGAGCACCAGTTCATCGTGTACCTGCAGGATCACCTTGGCATCCAGGCCCGACGCGGTCAGCCAGTTATCCACCAGCACCATGGCCTTCTTGATGATATCCGCCGCCGTGCCCTGCATCGGCGCGTTGATCGCCGTGCGTTCTGCGGCCGCGCGCTCCTGGGGCTTGTTGGAGTTGATATCCGGCAAATACAGCCGACGTCCAAAGAAGGTTTCCACGTAGCCTTGATCGGCAGCCTGGGCGCGGGTGCGCTCCATGTACTCGCGAACGCCTGGGTAGCGGGCGAAGTACACATCGATGTAAGCCTTTGCGGTCTTGGTATCGACACCGATGTCCTTGCCGAGCTTCTGTGCCCCCATGCCGTAGATCAGGCCAAAGTTGATCGCCTTGGCACTGCGACGCTGATTGGAGGTGACCTCAGCCAATTCGACCTTGAACACCTCGGCCGCCGTGGCGGTATGCACATCCAGGTCGTTACGGAACGCATTCATCAGCCCCTCGTCCTTGGACAGGTGCGCCATGATCCGTAGTTCGATCTGCGAATAGTCCGCCGCCAGCAGTTTGTAGCCCTTGGGCGCGACAAACGCCTGGCGGATGCGCCGCCCTTCGGCGGTGCGCACCGGGATGTTCTGCAGGTTCGGGTCGCTGGAAGACAGCCGCCCGGTCGCCGCCACCGCCTGATGGTAAGAGGTGTGAACACGCCCGGTCCGCGGGTTGATCTGCTCCGGCAAGCGGTCGGTGTAAGTGCTTTTCAGCTTGCTCATGCTGCGGTACTGCATCAGTACCTTGGGCAGCGGATAGTCATCTTCGGCCAGCTTGGCCAGCACTTCCTCTGCCGTGGATGCCTGGCCCTTGCCCGTTTTTTTCAGCACCGGCAGGCCGAGTTTCTCGTAGAGAATCGCGCCGAGCTGCTTGGGCGAACCCAGGTTGAATGCTTCGCCGGCGATCTCGAACGCCTGGCGCTCCAGTTCGACCATCTTGTTGCCCAGCTCGATGCTCTGGACACCGAGCAGCTGCGCATCCACCAGCGCGCCCTGGCGTTCGATACGCGCAAGCACCGGCACCAGGGGTATTTCGATGTCCGTCAACACACTCGCCAGGCTCGGTATGGCGGTGAGCTGTGCGTGCAGTGCCTGATGCAGGCGCAGCGTCACGTCCGCATCCTCGGCGGCATAAGGGCCAGCCTGTTCGAGCGGGATCTGGTCGAACGTGAGCTGCTTGGCGCCTTTGCCGGCGATGTCCTGGAAACTGACGGTGTCGTAGTCCAGGTACTTCTTGGCCAGGCTGTCCATATCATGGCGGGTCGCAGTGGAATTCAACACGTAGGATTCAAGCATGGTGTCGAACGCGATACCGCGCACGCTGATGCCATTCGCCGGGTCGCCGCCGATGGCACAGTTGGCCAGGATATTCATATCGAACTTGGCGTGCTGGCCGACCTTGAGCTTGCTCGGGTCTTGCAATAATGGCTTCAAGGCCAGCAACACAGTGTCGCGATCCAGCTGCTGCGGCGCACCGATGTAGGAATGGGTCAGCGGGATGTAGGCGGCTTCATGGGGCTGCACGGCGAAGGAAACCCCCACCAGTTGCGCCTGCTGAGCGTCGATCCCGGTGGTTTCGGTGTCGAAAGCGAACAACTTCGCGTCGTTGAGCTTCTTCAGCCAGGCATCGAATGTGGCTTGGTCGAGGATCGTGGTGTAGGTCGTTTCTGCGGGTGCCGCGGGCGCGGCCTCAACAATGTCCTCGGCAACAGGCGCGGCCTTGAGCTCCACTCGCTTGGCATCGCGCTGAATCTCATCGAACCAGCTCTTGAACTCCAGCAGGGTGTAAAGCTCCAGCAACTTTTCGCGATCCGGTTCAATCAGGTGCAAATCGTCCAGACCCACGTCCAGCGGCACATCGATCTTGATCGTCGCCAACTGATAGGAGAGGAATGCCATCTCCTTATGCTCTTCCAGCTTCGCCGGCAGCGTCTTGGCACCGCGGATCGGCAGGGTCGGCACAATGTCCAACTGCTCATAAAGCTCTTTGAGGCCGCCGTTCACGCCCACCAGCAAGCCGGAAGCGGTCTTCGGACCAATGCCCGGAACGCCCGGGATGTTGTCGGACGAATCGCCCATCAACGCCAGATAGTCGATGATCTGCTCCGGAGCGACGCCAAATTTCTCCTTTACGCCTTCGATGTCCATCGAGCTACCGGTCATGGTGTTGACCAGGGTAATGTGCCCGTCGACCAACTGCGCCATGTCCTTATCGCCGGTGGAGATCACCACCGGACGGTCAGCGGCCGCACTGCTGCGGGCCAGGGTACCGATCACGTCATCGGCCTCGACGCCTTCGACGCACAGCAAAGGGAAGCCCAGGGCGATCACGCTCTGGTGCAGGGGCTCGATTTGCACGCGCATGTCATCGGGCATGCTTGGGCGGTTGGCCTTGTATTCGGCGTACATGTCATCGCGAAACGTCCCACCCTTGGCGTCGAACACTACCGCGAACGGGCTGTCCGGGTACTGCTTGCGCAGGCTTTTGAGCATGTTCAACACGCCCTTGACCGCACCGGTCGGCAGGCCTTTGGAAGTGGTCAGCGGTGGCAGCGCGTGGAACGCGCGGTACAGGTAAGACGAACCGTCCACCAGGACGAGGGGGGCTTGGCTCATGAGCAGGATCAACCTTTTCGGCGGGTCAGGCGCTAGAATAGCCGGACCAATGAAAACAAAGGGACAAGGTTATCATGCGTACATTCAATCGCCTGCTGTTGACCGGCCTGATTGCACTCGCTCCGATGGCTGCCATGGCGGCAGACAGCGCGCCTTCGGGTGATCCGGAAGTGACCATTCGCACGGAAGGCGACCGGACTATCCAGGAGTACCGTCAAAACGGTTTCCTGTATGCAATCAAGGTGACCGTAAAAGGCGCGCCTCCGTATTTCCTGGTACGCGCGGATGGAACCGACGCGAACTTCATCCGCTCTGACCAGCCGGATATGCTGATCCCGTCATGGAAGATCTTCGAATGGAAATGATTTCTTAACTTCAATTGGCGCCGCCCACTGCGGCGCCCGTACTGGCAGTTTTAACCATGTCTGTGTTCACCCCCCTGGCTCGGCCCGAGCTGGAAACCTTTCTCGCCCCCTACGGGCTCGGCCGCCTGCTTGACTTCCAGGGGATTGCCGCTGGTAGCGAAAACACCAATTTCTTTATCAGCCTGGAACAGGGCGAGTACGTCCTGACCCTGGTTGAGCGCGGGCCCGTGCAGGAAATGCCGTTCTTCATCGAACTGCTCGACGTGCTCCACGACGCCAACCTGCCGGTGCCCTATGCCCTGCGTACCACCGATGGCGTTGCATTGCGCGAACTGAAAGGCAAACCAGCCCTGCTGCAACCACGCCTGGCCGGCAAGCACATCAAGGACGCCAACTCACAGCATTGCGCCCAGGTCGGCGACCTGCTCGGCCATCTGCACCTGGCGACGCAAGGCGAGAAGGTGCTGGAGCGCAGAACCGATCGCGGCCTGGACTGGATGCTCAGCGAGGGTGCGCAGCTGATTTCGCACCTGGACGATGCACAGCAAAGCCTGCTGCAAGCAGCATTGACTGAAATCGAGGCCCATAAGGCCGAGATCCTCGCCCTGCCACGCGCCAACGTGCACGCCGACCTGTTCCGCGACAACGCGATGTTCGAGGGCACGCACCTGACGGGTCTGATCGACTTCTACAATGCCTGCTCGGGCCCGATGCTGTACGACGTGGCAATCGCCCTGAATGACTGGTGTTCGGACGCCGATGGCGTAATTGATGGCCCGCGCGCCCGAGCGTTGCTGGGTGCCTACGCAGGCCTGCGGCCGTTCACGGCCAAGGAGGCCGAGCTATGGCCGACCATGCTGCGGGTGGCGTGCGTGCGGTTCTGGCTGTCGCGCCTGATCGCCGCTGAGTCCTTTGCCGGGCAGGATGTTCTCATTCACGATCCCGCCGAGTTCGAGCATCGGCTGGCGCAACGCCAAGACGTCACTGTCCACCTGCCGTTCGCCCTTTAACGGTTCAGGCGGGCAAAAAAATGTGGGAGGGGGCTTGCTCCCGATAGCGGTAGATCAGTCAACTTATGCACTGACTGGCACTCTGCTATCGGGAGCAAGCCCCTCCCACATTTGATCTGCGTTGCGGCTTATAACGACTCCAGGCACCCTGCCAAGTCGTTCCCCAACTTCTCCAGCACCTGTTCGTAACCCTGGGCTGTGGCCGGGGTGTAGCCGCCCAGCGCATCCAATTCCGCCAGCTTCACCGGCAAACCTGCCACCAGGGTTTCCGCCAAACGTGGACGCAGCGGCGGTTCACTGAACACACAGGTCTTGCCCACTTCCTGCAAACGCATACGCATCGCCGCCACATGCTGGGCGCCAGGCTGCACTTCGGCGGCAACGCTGAACACGCCGGTGTGCTTGAGCCCGTAGGCGTCTTCAAAGTAATCAAAGGCTTCGTGGAACACGAAGTAAGGTTTGTCACCGATGCTCGCCAGGCGTTTTTTCAGGCGCGCATCCAGTGCATCCAGGCGCTCGTCGAAAGCCTTGGCATTGCTCTGATAACGCGCGGCGTTCACGGGGTCCGCTGCACTGAGGTCAGCGGCCATACGCGCTGCGATCACCCGAGCGTTCACCGTGGACAGCCACAGGTGCGCATCCAGGCTCCCCGGGCGGTGATCATGGTCATGTTCGTCGGCATCGTCGGCGTGGGAATGGCTATCTTCGGCGAACCGACGCAATTTCATCCCCGGCAGGTCTTGAACTGCTACGGTCAGCGCGGTACGCCCCTTGAGCACGCGAGGCAGGAAGCCCTCCATGTCCGGCCCGATCCAATACAGCAGATCGACCGACTGCACGCGCCGTACGTCGGATGGGCGCAAGGCGAAGTTATGGGGCGATGCACCCGGCGGCAGCAATACCTCCGGAACCGCCACACCGTCCTGCACGGCAGCGGCAATCAACTGCAATGGCTTGATGCTCGTGAGCACCTTGACCTCGGCCTGAGCGGCGCCAGCGAGGAACAAACTGGTGACAAATACGACAAAAACGGGAAAAAGTCGGGACACGATGACCACTCAATGACGTAGGAACGGGTAACATAATAACGTCTCTATCAAATATCTGTCGCCGCTCATGCCTAAAACACCGCTTGCCAGCCGTCCACACGACCACTCTCACTGCGTGCATACCGCGCTGTCGGAGGCCGACACCCTGTGCGCACAGAAAGGCTTGCGCCTGACCGCCCTGCGTCGCCGGGTGCTGGAACTCGTCTGGCAGAGCCACAAGCCCCTGGGTGCCTACGACATCCTGGGTGTGCTCAGCGAGCAGGACGGCCGCCGGGCCGCGCCGCCGACCGTGTACCGCGCGCTGGATTTCCTGCTGGAAAACGGCCTGGTGCACCGCATTGCCTCGCTCAACGCCTTTGTCGGCTGCAACCACCCGGAGCACGCGCATCAGGGCCAGTTCCTGATCTGCCGCGAGTGCCACGCCGCCATCGAGCTTGAACAAAAAAGCATCAGCGACGCCATCATCAAGAGCTCCGCCGACGTAGGCTTCCGGGTCGAAGGGCAGACGGTCGAAGTGGTCGGCCTGTGCTCGGGCTGCCAGGGGGCTTGATGAGCAACGCGTTAATCCGCCTGGAGCAGGTCGGCGTCACGTTTGCCGGGCAGAACGTGCTGGATAACATCGCCTTGAGCGTCGAGCCGGGGCAGATCGTCACCCTGATCGGCCCCAATGGCGCCGGCAAGACCACCCTGGTGCGCGCCGTACTCGGCCTGCTCAAGCCCGACACCGGCAGCGTGTGGCGCAAGCCCAGGCTGCGCGTGGGCTACATGCCGCAAAAGCTGCATGTTGATCCGACCTTGCCCTTGTCTGTACTGCGGTTTTTGCGCCTGGTGCCCGGTGTGGACCGCGCCCGCGCGCAGGCCGCCCTCAAGGAAGTCGGTGCCGAGCAGGTCATCGACAGCCCGGTGCAAAGCATCTCCGGCGGCGAAATGCAGCGCGTGCTGCTGGCCCGTGCCCTGCTGCGCGAGCCCGAGTTGCTGGTGCTGGATGAACCCGTGCAGGGCGTCGACGTCGCCGGCCAGGCCGAGCTGTACAGCCTGATCACCCGCCTGCGCGACCGCCATGGCTGCGGCGTGCTGATGGTCTCCCATGATTTGCACCTGGTGATGAGCACCACCGACCAAGTGGTATGCCTCAACCGCCACGTGTGCTGCTCCGGCCACCCGGAACAAGTCAGCAGCGACCCGGCGTTCGTCGAACTGTTCGGCAAGAACGCCCAGAGCCTGGCGATCTATCACCACCATCACGATCACGCCCATGACCTGCATGGCGCTGTCGTTGACGATCCCGCGACGCCCCACACCCACGTTCATGGAGATAGCTGCAAGCATGGCTGATTTTCTGCTTTACGCCCTGCTGGCAGGCTTGGCTCTGGCGCTGGTGGCGGGCCCGCTGGGCTCGTTCGTGGTCTGGCGGCGCATGGCGTATTTTGGCGACACCTTGTCCCACGCCGCGCTGCTGGGCGTGGCCATGGGCTTCCTGCTGGATGTGAGCCCGACCATCGCCGTGACCGTGGGTTGCCTGCTGCTGGCGGTGCTGCTGGTGACCCTGCAACAGCGCCAGCCACTGGCCTCGGACACCCTGTTGGGCATCCTGGCGCCGAGCACGCTGTCCCTGGGCCTGGTGGTGCTGAGCTTTATGCATGAAGTGCGCATCGACCTGATGGCCTATCTGTTCGGCGACCTGCTGGCGATCAGCCCCACCGATCTTGCCTGGATTCTCGGCGGCAGCGCCGCAGTATTGGTGCTATTGGTCGCCCTGTGGCGCCCACTGCTGGCCATCACGGTGCATGAAGAACTGGCCAGGGTCGAAGGTTTGCCCGTACCAGCGTTGCGCATGGCCCTGATGCTGCTGATTGCCGTGGTGATCGCTGTCGCGATGAAGATTGTCGGCGTATTGTTGATCACATCGCTGTTGATCATTCCGGCCGCCGCCGCCCAGCGCCACGCCCGCTCGCCGGAGCAGATGGCAATCGGTGCCAGCCTGTTGGGGATGCTGGCAGTGTGCGGGGGCCTGGCGTTGTCATGGTTCAAGGACACACCGGCCGGACCGTCGATCGTAGTCACGGCGGCCGCCCTGTTTCTGCTGAGTTTTGTCCTGCCCCGTCGAGGGGTGTAGACTTGCTCGCTTTTTGCGCAAATAGAGAGTCGCAGGAATGAAGTTGTTCACCTCCCGTTATCTGCTCCTTGCCGCGTTTTCCCTGCTGCTGGGCGCCTGTCAAAGCACACCGCCCGCCGCCCCAGAGGCCCCGGATCCGCGTGCTGCGGCCATCGCGCAGCTGGAGCAAAACCTGGCCAGCAGTGAGCTGGCCACCGCCGAAGACCAACTGGCCGCGCTGCAGGCCCAGTCGCCCAATGACCCGACGCTGGAGCCCTACCAACGTCAATTGGCCGAGGCTTACCTGCAGCGCAGCCAGATTGTGCTGCAAAAAGGCGATGTAAACGCCGCCGCCACCGCCCTGAGCCGTGCCCGCGCGCTGATGCCCAAGGCGCCGGCGCTGACCGGTGGCGTCAACAGCGCCATCACCCACGCCCGTAAAGTCGAGCTGGATAAAGCCGAAGAGGCCCTCAAGGCCGCCGAAGCCAAGCCCGCTGCCAAGGTCATCGACCCGGCCGCGCCAAGCACCACCGTGGCGCTGAACCTTACTGATATTGAAGCGCTGCGCCATCAACTGGATGCGATTGCCACCGACGTGGTGAATTACCAGTGCGATGTGACGATCCAGGCGCCGCGCACCCAGGATTACCCGTGGCTGGCCACGTTGCTGACCAAACGGGTGAAGCGTATTGATTCAGGGTATGACCTGAAGATTCATCGGCAGATTCTGAAACATATTCCGGCGCAGGTTGTGCTGATCCCGCGCAAGGCGGAATAAAGCATCGGGGCGGTGCGACGATTCGACTTGCCCCCCCGATGGCGATCTAACAAACAACCAAAAAATCAGGCCGGAATCGCCTTAGCCTTCGGCTCACGATCCCAAACCCGATGCTGTGCAATCGCGGCAAAAAACGCCTTGAACGCTTTCGCATCCGAACCCACGATCAACCCCGCATCCGTCTCCAGCTTCAGCAGATCCAGCAGTGGCTTCACGTCACTGGCAACTGCAATCGCCTTCAGGTGTTTGTAGGCCTCCAGAACGTAATGCAACGCCACACCATCGCCGCTCAGTGCTTTCACCGACTCTTTCCCGCCAGGGATAAACACCGCATCAAACGCAATCGACGGCATGCCTTCCATCGACGCATCCACCGGCAGGCGCTTGCCATCCGCCGTCTTCACCGGCGCCGAGGTCGGCCCCAGCAACTTGGCATGGGCACCTTCTGCAGCCAGTGCTTTTTTCAGCGCATCGATTGCCGCGCCATCCACACCGTCAGCCGCGAGAATCGCGACTTTGCGCGTCTTGATATCGCCGGACAGCAGGTTCACCTGGCTCAATGCCGGCGACTCTTTCAGCGAAGACTCACGCGGCGCTACCGTGCCTTTGGTCGGCGCCGGCAGACCAAGGTTCTGCGCCACGCGCTTGGCCAGTTCCAGATCGATATTGGCCAGAATCTCGTTGACCTGACGCGCGCGGATAAACTCGCGCTCCACCTTGCCCAACTCGAAGCTGTAGGCCGCGATGATGTGCTCTTTCTCGTGGTGGCTCATGCTGTGGAAAAACAGCGCGGCTTGCGAGAAGTGGTCACCAAACGACTCACTGCGCTCACGTACCTTGTTGGCATCGACACGCTCGTAATAAGTTTCGAAACCGCCATCCTGGGCAGCCGGCGGCGTTTCTTTCGGCCAACCACCATCGATCGAATTCGGCTCGTACGCGGCTCGGCCCTTGTCGATCACGGTGCGGTGCTGGGCGTCGCGCTGGCCATTGTGGAAAGGCACTACAGGCCGGTTGATCGGCAGCTCATGGAAGTTCGGCCCACCGAGACGGCTGATCTGCGTATCCGTGTAGGAAAACAGACGACCTTGCAGCAACGGGTCGTTGGTCAAGTCGATACCCGGCACGATGTGGCCCGGGCAAAACGCGACCTGCTCGACTTCGGCAAAGAAGTTATCCGGGTTACGGTTCAGCACCATCTTGCCCAGCGGCGTGATCGGCACCAGTTCCTCGGGGATGATCTTGGTCGGATCGAGCAGGTCAAAGTCGAACTTATGCTCGTCTTCTTCCGCAACGATCTGCACACCCAGCTCCCACTCAGGGTAGTCGCCGCTTTCAATCGCTTCCCACAGGTCACGGCGGTGGTAATCGGTATCTTTACCGGCAAGCTTTTGCGCTTCGTCCCACACCAGGGAACAGGTGCCGACCTTCGGGTGCCAGTGGAACTTCACAAAGCTGGACTTACCTTCGGTATTGATCAAGCGGAAGGTGTGAATGCCAAACCCCTGCATGGCACGCAGGCTTTTTGGAATGGCGCGGTCAGACATCGCCCAGATCACCATGTGCGCCGACTCCGGCTGCAACGAAACAAAATCCCAGAACGTATCGTGGGCCGAGCCGCCGGTAGGAATTTCGTTGTGTGGCTCAGGTTTTACCGCATGCACGAAGTCGGGAAACTTGATCGCATCCTGAATGAAAAACACCGGCATGTTGTTGCCGACCAGGTCGAAGTTGCCCTCGTCGGTAAAGAACTTCACCGCGAAACCGCGCACGTCACGCACCGTATCGCCCGAGCCACGCGGGCCCTGCACGGTGGAGAAACGCACGAACACCGGGGTTTTATGCTCGGGGTTACGCAGGAAACCTGCCTTGCTCAGCGCGGAATGGTTTTCATAGGTCTGGAAATAGCCATGGGCGCCGGTGCCCCGGGCATGCACGATGCGCTCGGGGATACGCTCATGGTCAAAGTGCGTGATTTTTTCACGCATGATGAAGTCTTCCAGCAGCGAGGGGCCGCGGGCACCGACTTTCAATGTGTTCTGGTTGTCGGAGATCTTCACGCCTTGGTTGGTACGCAGGGCCTGGCCGGTCGCATCGGAACGGAATTCCTCCAGGGCTTGCAGCTTGGCGTTGGTGTTGCCACGGTCCAGGGTGTCGGTGCCTGCAAGTTCACTCTTCGACGGGGTGGCTGGCTTCTTGGTACTCATCAGTCAAAACTCCTTATTCAAAGTGGCCAGAGCGGTCCCCGGCTCGTTTGAGCAAAACCCCAGGCACGGCACCTGGGAAATCGAGTTGCTTAAGTAGTGACTGACACGGTTTTCTGCCGTTCCTTTTTTATGACCTTTGATCGCGTTATTGCCAAATCACTGGTTGAATGCGAAATAAATGCTAAGAAACGCTATACGGACAGGCTAAAATGCGCGCCCGGCTAACCGCTGATCCCTTTTCAATGCGCCCCACAAGGTTCGCTACGTGATCGAGTTTCAAAACGTCCATAAAACCTACCGCGTCGCCGGTAAGGATATTCCCGCGCTGTACCCCACCAGCCTGCGCGTCGAAAACGGCCAGGTGTTTGGCCTGATCGGCCACTCGGGTGCAGGTAAAAGCACGCTGCTGCGCCTGATCAACCGCCTGGAAGAGCCCAGCGGCGGCCAGATCACGGTGGACGGCGAAGAAGTCACCGCCCTGGACGCCAACGGCCTGCGCCGTTTCCGCCAGCAGGTCGGGATGATCTTCCAGCACTTCAACCTGCTGGCGTCCAAGACCGTTGCCGACAATGTGGCCTTGCCACTGACCCTGGCCGGCGAATTGTCGCGCAAGGACATCGACCAACGTGTCGCCGAGCTACTTGCCCGCGTCGGCCTGTCGGACCACGCCGGGAAGTACCCGGCGCAGTTGTCCGGTGGCCAGAAGCAGCGCGTCGGCATTGCCCGCGCCCTGGCGACCAAGCCGAAAATCCTGCTATGCGACGAGGCCACCAGCGCCCTCGACCCGCAGACCACCGCCTCGGTCCTGCAATTGCTGGCCGAGATCAATCGCGAGTTGAAACTGACCATCGTGCTGATCACCCATGAAATGGATGTGATCCGCCGCGTGTGTGACCAGGTAGCCGTGATGGACGCCGGCGTGATCGTCGAGCAAGGCTCGGTGGCCGACGTGTTCCTGCACCCCAAGCACCCGACCACCAAGCGTTTTGTGCAGGAAGCCGAGCAGGTCGATGAAGGCGAGCAGCGTGATGACTTCGCCCATGTACCGGGTCGCATCGTACGGCTGACGTTCCAGGGTGAAGCGACCTACGCGCCATTGCTGGGTACCGTCGCCCGCGAAACGGGGGTGGACTACAGCATCCTCGCCGGCCGCATCGACCGCATCAAGGACATCCCCTACGGGCAACTGACCCTTGCGGTCACCGGCGGTGACATGGAAGCGGCCTTTGCCCGCTTTACCGCCGCAGACGTCCACATGGAGGTGCTGCGCTGATGGACGTTTTCTTGAGTTTCTTCGCCAATATCGACTGGTCCGAAATCTGGCTCGCCACCGGCGACACCATGATCATGCTGTTCGGTTCGCTGTTTTTCACCGTGGTATTGGGCCTGCCTTTAGGCGTGCTGCTGTTCCTGACCAGCCCACGCCAGCTGTTCGAGCAAAAAGGCCTGTACGCGCTGCTGTCGCTGGTCGTGAACATCCTGCGCTCGCTGCCGTTCATCATCCTGCTGATCGTGATGATCCCGTTCACCGTGCTGATCACCGGTACCTCCCTGGGCGTAGCGGGCGCGATCCCGCCGCTGGTCGTAGGGGCCACGCCATTCTTCGCGCGCCTGGTGGAAACCGCCTTGCGTGAAGTGGACCGCGGCATCATCGAGGCCACCCAGTCCATGGGGGCCAGCACCCGCCAGATCATCATCAACGCGCTGCTGCCCGAGGCACGCCCCGGCATCTTCGCGGCGATAACGGTGACGGCGATTACCCTGGTGTCCTACACGGCCATGGCCGGTGTCGTCGGTGCCGGAGGCCTGGGTGACCTGGCGATCCGTTTCGGTTACCAGCGCTTCCAGACCGATGTGATGGTGGTCACCGTGGTAATGCTGTTGATCCTGGTGCAAATTCTGCAAACCGTCGGCGACAAGCTGGTGGTGCACTTTTCTCGAAAATAACGGCCATTGCCGGTCAAAAGCCGGCACATGCCCGAACAAGGAGCTTGTTGGATGAAAAAACTACTGGTTGCTTTCGCCGCCGTTGCCGCGTTTTCCGCCCACGCCGCCGAGACCCTGAAAGTCGCTGCCTCGCCGGTGCCCCACGCGGAAATCCTGGAATTCGTGAAACCTGCCCTCGCCAAAGAAGGCGTGGACCTGCAAGTCAAAGTCTTCACCGATTACGTACAGCCCAACGTCCAGGTAGCGGAAAAGCGCCTGGACGCGAACTTCTTCCAGCACCAGCCATACCTGGATGAATTCAACAAAGCCAAAGGCACTCACCTGGTGAGCGTCGGCGCTGTGCACCTGGAGCCCCTGGGCGCTTACTCCAGCAAGTACAAAAAACTGGAAGACCTGCCTGACGGCGCCAACGTGGTGATCCCGAACGACGCCACCAACGGTGGCCGCGCGCTGTTGCTGCTGGCCAAGCACAACCTGATCACCCTGAAGGACCCGACCAACATCCTGTCGACCATCAAGGACATCACCGAAAACCCGAAAAACCTGAAATTCCGCGAACTCGAAGCCGCCACCCTGCCGCGCGTGCTGACCCAGGTCGACCTGGCGCTGATCAACACCAACTATGCGCTGGAAGCCAAGCTGGACCCGTCCAAGGACGCCCTGGTGATCGAAGGCAATGACTCGCCTTACGTGAACATCCTCGTGAGCCGCGAAGACAACCAGGATTCGGACGCGATGAAGAAGCTGATTGCAGCCCTGCACACCCCTGAGGTGAAGCAATTCATCCAAGAGAAGTACAAAGGCGCGATCCTGCCGGCGTTCTGATCCGACTCGGTCTCCAACACGCTGGAGATCAAAAAATGTGGGAGGGGGCTTACCCCCTCCCACATGTGTTGTGTATTGCCTTGTTACTTGCGCTGCAACAGCCCTGGCAGTTGCGCCACCAGCTTCTGGTTGTTCAACGGCGCACGGATAAAGCCGCGCTGGGTACCATCCGGACCGATCAGCGCCAGGTTGCCGCTGTGGTCGACGGTGTAGTTGGGCTTGCTGGTGTCTGCCGGGATGAACGGGATGCTCACGGCATTCGAGACCTTCTGCACATCCTCCACGTTCGCGCCGGCGAGGCCTTCGAATTGCGGGTCGAAGTAGCCCAGGTACTGCTTGAGCTGGGTCGGGGTGTCGCGGTTCGGGTCGACGCTGACCAGGATTACCTGCAGCTTATCCACAGCCTCCTTAGGCAACTCGCTCTTGATCTGGCGCAGTTGGGCGAGGGTGGTCGGGCAGATGTCGGGGCAGAAGGTGTAGCCGAAGAACAGCAGGCTCCACTTGCCTTTCAACTCGTTGACCCGCACCGGCTGGCCGTCCTGGTTGGTCATGCTGACCGGCGGCAGCTGGCGGCTTTGCGGCAGCAGGATGATGCCGGCGTCGATCAACGCGGTAGGGTCGCCCTGGCCCTTGCCCGAGAGCACTTTGTTAACGGTCAGGCCCATGATCAACGCGACGATGGCCACCAGGATAAAGACGGTTTTTTGAGTTCGAGTCATAGGTTCAACAGTAAGTAGTGGTCTACGAGCAGGGCGATAAACAGCAGGAACAGGTACCAGATAGAGTACTTGAAGGTGTTGATCGCCGCGTGCGGCTGAGCGCCACGGTACAGCACCCAGGCCCATTGCAGAAAGCGTCCGCCCAAAACCAGCGCACAGGCCAGGTAGAGCGGGCCGCTCATGTGGATCACATAGGGCATCAGGCTCACCGCCAACAGGGCGAAGGTATAGAGCAGGATATGCACCTTGGTGTAGTGCTCGCCGTGAGTGACGGGCAGCATCGGGATATCGGCCTTGGCGTATTCCTCCTTGCGGTGAATGGCCAGGGCCCAGAAGTGCGGCGGGGTCCAGGCGAAGATGATCAGCACCAGCAACAAGGGTTCGGCGCTGACATGGCCGGTGACGGCAACCCAGCCCAACAGCGGTGGCGCGGCACCGGCCAGGCCTCCGATGACAATATTTTGCGGCGTCGCACGCTTGAGAAAACCGGTGTAGACCACCGCGTAACCGAGCAGCGAAGCCAGCGTCAGCCATGCCGCCAGGGGATTGGTGAACGCCAGCAACAAGGCCAATCCTGCAACGGCTAGAAACAAAGCAAAGGCCAGCGCCGCCACCGGCGACACACGCCCCTCCGCCAACGGTCGCTTATGGGTGCGGGCCATCACCGCATCAATCCGCCGGTCCACCACATGGTTCACCGCCGCCGCGCCACCGGCACACAGGGCTATCCCCAGGTTGCCGAAAACCAGCACCGCCCACGGCACACCGGCGCGGGTGGCGAGGAACATGCCGACCAGGGAGGTGATGAGCATCAGCACCACCACTTTCGGCTTGGTCAGCTCCAGGTAGTCGCGCCAGATCGCCTGGCTGTGGCGCGCGCCGATCAAGGTCGCCATGGCATCTCTCCTTTAAGGGTGATGAGGCCCGATACGTGTTTGCGCGGGCTGAAGCGCCAGCCGAAGGGCAACTGGTGACGCACCCGGACCAGACTGGTGCGGGCGTGGTAATTGACCAGCACCAGGGTCAATAACAACGCTGCACCGCCGGCGTTATGGCCGACCGCAACCGGCAGCGGCAGGTGGAAATACACGTTGCTCAGGCCCAGGCTGATTTGTGCCGCCAGGGCAATCAACAGCAGGCCCGCGAGCCGCGTCATACCCACCGCACGCAGCTGCCAGGCCAGCCCCGCAAGCACCAGGGTGACCAGCACTGCACCGATGCGGTGGGTCAGGTGGATAGCGGTGCGCGCGTCGCTGTCGAGCTGGCCGCCCAGGTAATTGGGGCCGATGTGCTGGGTCAGGTGAAAGCCGTTGGCAAAGTCCGCCGCAGGCCACCACTGGCCATGGCAGGTGGGCAAATCGATGCAGGCCACCGCTGCATAGTTGGAACTGACCCAGCCGCCCAAGGCGATCTGGCCGATCACCAGCACCAGACCCGCCGTGGCCCAATATTGCAGGCGCCTGGGCACGATCAACGCGGGCAACACCCCAGACAAGCGCAGGGTCAGCAGGAACAACAGGCTCAAGGTCGCAAAGCCGCCCAACAAGTGCCCCGTCACCACCTGGGGCCACAGCTTCAAGGTCACCGTCCACATGCCAAACGCCGCCTGGGCGAACACCACTATCAACAGAAACAACGGCAGTTTCACTGGCTGGCCCGGATCACGCCGATGGCTCCACGAACGCGCCGCCAACAGCACAATCAACAGGCCCAGGGTGCCGGCGAAGTAGCGATGGGTCATCTCGGCCCAGCCCTTGTCAGCCTCCACGGGCGTATCGGGAAAATGCAATTCGGCATGGGCCAGCTGTGCCTCGCTTTGCGGCACGCTGATAAAGCCGTAGCAACCCGGCCAGTCCGGGCAACCGAGGCCGGCGTGGGTCAGGCGGGTGTAGGCGCCGAGCAGCACGACGATCAGCGCCAGCAGGGTGGCAAACAACGCGAGGCGAAATCCAGGTTTGGCCATGACGATGCCCTTATCCGATGTTCGACAGTTTCAGCAGGTGGCGCAGGTCATTGAGCAAGTCCTTGCCCTTGACCTTGGCGTCGTAGCGCAGCACCAGGTTGCCGTGAGGGTCAACGATCCACAGTTGCGCAGCGCCCGGCGCGGCAGCGTTTTTGGTGAAGGTCGAGAGATCCAGTGAGTAGCGCTGCAATTGCGGGTATTCGGCCTTGAGCTTGGTGTCATAGTCGGCAGCGACCGGTTGCGCACTGGCCAAGGCATGGCTGGCGCGTGAAGCGTCGCGCCCCAGGCCGATCTGCAACTGGCGCGCGAGGTACACCAGTTGCTGGCAATCGGCGGCGCAGGCGCCAGGCGCGGTGACCAGCAACTGCCAGCGCTGTTCATCGGCCTGCACGCCAATATCGGCGCGGGTCTGACCGTTACCGATCATTTCTCCGTGGTAGCTGCGACTGTCCGGCACCCAGAACTGCAGTTTGTACATGAAGGTGGCCAGCACCATCGGACCGATCACCATCAGCAGGATCAGCATCAGCTGCCAGCGGCCTTTGCGCCGATCAGGTACCTCAGACATGTTGAGTGGATTCGTGGCCGTTCCCATGGGGCTTCTCCTTTGTGGTGTGCCATCCGAGGTAGAGGTAAAGAGCCAGTAGCGCCAGGGACATAGCGAACCACTGCACCGCGTAGGCCAAGTGTTTTTCCGGCCCCATCGCAACGATGGGCCAGGTGGTTTCGTACGTGCCGGGGCCGGCTTCGGTGCGCAGCTCATAGGCAAAACCGTTGCGGCCCAGCTCAGCCCACAGCGCGGCGGGGTGCAACGCGGTCAACAGGCGCGGCCATTGCGCGGTCGTGGGGTCCGCATGCAGCTGGAAGGTTTCGCCGGGCGCGACATACACCCAGGCGTCGAGATTTAAAGGCTGATCCGGGGTGGTGAAGACGGGCGGGGTGCGCCGATCCGGCCACGGCAACCAGCCCCGATTGAGCAATAACCACAGGCCGCTGGCCTGGTCATGAAAGGGTTGCAGCAACTCGACACCTGCCTTGCCGTCGCGCATGCGGTTATCCAGCAATACGCTGTGCTCGGCATCGAATTGCCCGCGCAGATGCACGCGGCGAAAGGCCGGGTCCGCCATATCCCCGAGTTGCACACTGCTGATCGGCTCAGCGGCGCGGCGTTCGGCATAGCTGTCCACCAGCAACTGCTTCTCATGGCCGCGCGACAGCTGCCAGACGCCCAAGCCCACCATCAAAGGCAGCAGAATCATCACCACCACGGTCGGTGCGATACCTGGACGAAAGCGTTTCATGGCGCTGGCTATACTTGTTTTCATTGCCCGCCCATCCCCTTAATGCCCACCAACGCCAGGAACCAGACCATGCTCAAAGCAGCCATTGCCCTGATGCTGATCGCGACCGTCGTGAGCCTGTTCAGTGGCCTGTTCTTCCTGGTCAAGGACGAGGGCAACTCCAACCGCCTCGTGACGGCCTTGACCGTGCGTGTGGTACTGGCCGTGATCACCGTGGCATTGATCGCCTGGGGATTTTTCAGCGGCCAGCTGGTATCTCATGCGCCCTGGTAAGTCGCCTCAGAGCACATAGACGAAGAAAAACAGCCCGATCCACACCACATCCACGAAGTGCCAATACCAACTGGCCGCCTCGAAACCGAACTGATGCTCGGCATTGAAATGCCCGCGCAGGATGCGCATCAGCATCACAAACAAAATGATGGTGCCGATGGTCACGTGAGCACCGTGGAAGCCCGTGAGCATAAAGAACGTCGCGCCGTACACCCCCGAACCCAAGGTCAGGCCCAGTTCTTTATAGGCATGGATGTATTCCTCGGCCTGGAACCCGAGGAATGCCAGGCCCAGCAAGACGGTGATCGCCAGCCAGATTTTCAGCGCGCCGCGATGCCCCTTGCGCAAGGCGTGGTGGGCAATGGTGATGGTCACGCTGGAACTCACCAGCAGGATGGTGTTCACCAACGGCAAGCCCCACGGGCTGATGGTGCCCTCCGGCGCGGGATAGAGCTTCGGGTCCGGGTTGTTGAGCAACGGCCAGGCAAACTCGAAGTTCGGCCACAGCATGTGCGCAATGCCTTTGGGGCCTTCGCCGGCCAATGCGGGACCGGACAAATGGCGCACGTAGAACAGCGCACCGAAAAACGCGATGAAGAACATCACCTCGGAAAAAATGAACCAGGTCATGCCCCAGCGAAACGAGCGGTCCATCTGGGCGCTGTACAAACCGGCGCGGCTTTCCTTGATCACTGCACCGAACCAGCCAAACAGCATGTAGGCCAGCAACAGCCCTCCGACGAAAAAGATCCACGGCCCGTGGGATTCCGGGCGTGCCGCCTTCAGGTCGTTGAACCACACGGCCAGGCCATACACGGTGACCAGCATGCCAATCGTGGCAATTATCGGCCATTTGCTTTGCGCTGGTACGTAGTACGTATCATGAGTCGACATGTATTCGCTCTCCTGATTGAGCGGGCAAACAGTAGCTAGCCGCCGGTACGGACAGCCACGGGCGGTTGGCGCGCAGTGATATCAAACAGCGTGTACGCCAGGGTCAAATGCTTCACATCCTTGGGCATGTCACGGTCGACAATAAAACGCACTGGCATCTCGATGCGTTGGCCTGGCTGCAGCACTTGCTGGGTGAAGCAAAAGCATTCGGTCTTGTGGAAATACATCGCCGCTTCGGCGGGGGAAATGCTCGGCACCGCCTGGGCGGTCATCGGCTTGTCAGTGGGGTTGTAGGCCACGAACAGCATCTCGGTGACGGCACCGGGGTTGACCACCACCTCGTCAGCCTTGGAATGAAACTCCCAGACCATGTCGATGGCATTGGTGGACAGGAACTGCACCCGTACCTGGCGCGTGAGGTCGACGACCTGCTCGCCTTCGTACTGCCCGGCCGTCTTGCCGTTGATGCCGAACGCCTTGCACATCACGTCGTAGATCGGCACCAGGGCAAAGCCGAAGGCGAACATCGCTACCACCAGGATCAGCAGGCGGGTAACCAGGCGCTTGAGGGGCACGGAGTCAGCCATGACCACCTCCGCTTACCCTGTTCATTTGACCTCCGGTGGCGTGGTGAAGGTGTGGTACGGCGCGGGCGAGGGCACGCTCCACTCCAGGCCTTCGGCGCCATCCCACGGCTTGGCCGGCGCGGGCGGGCCGCCACGGATGCACTTGATCACGATAAACAGGAAGAAGATCTGCGTGGCGCCAAACATGAACGCGCCAATCGACGAGACCATATTGAAGTCGGCGAACTGCAGGTTGTAGTCCGGCACCCGACGCGGCATACCGGCCAGTCCCACGAAGTGCATCGGGAAGAACGCCATGTTCATGCCCACGAAAGACAACCAGAAATGCAGCTTGCCCAGGGTTTCGTCGTACATGTGGCCGGTCCATTTCGGCAGCCAGTAGTAGGCCGAGGCGAAGATGCCGAAGATCGCACCAGGCACCAGTACGTAATGGAAGTGCGCCACCACGAAGTAGGTGTCGTGATACTGGAAGTCCGCCGGGGCAATCGCCAGCATCAATCCGGAGAAGCCGCCGATGGTGAACAGGATCACGAAGGCCACGGCAAACAGCATCGGCGTCTCGAAGGTCAGGGAGCCTTGCCACATGGTGCTGACCCAGTTGAACACCTTCACGCCGGTGGGCACCGCAATCAGCAACGTGGCGTACATGAAGAACAACTCGCCGACCAACGGAATGCCCACCACGAACATATGGTGCGCCCACACGATAAACGAGAGGAACGCGATGCTCGCCGTGGCGTAGACCATCGACGTATAGCCGAACAACGGCTTGCGCGAGAAGGTCGGGATAATCGAACTGACGGCGCCAAACGCCGGCAGGATCATGATGTACACCTCGGGGTGGCCGAAGAACCAGAACACATGCTGGAACAGCACCGGATCACCGCCACCGGCCGCGCTGAAGAAGCTGGTGCCGAAGTGGATGTCCATCAACATCATGGTCACGCAGCCGGCCAGCACCGGCATCACCGCGATCAGCAGGAATGCGGTGATCAGCCAGGTCCAGACGAACAGCGGCATTTTCATCAAGGTCATGCCGGGCGCACGCAGGTTGAGGATGGTGGCAACCACGTTGATCGCACCCATGATCGAGCTGATGCCCATCAAGTGGATGGCGAAGATGAAGAACGTCACGCTTTCCGGTGCGTAGGTGGTGGAGAGCGGGGCGTAGAACGTCCAGCCGAAATTCGGCCCGCCACCGGGCGTGAACAGGGTCGAGACCAGCAGCAGGAACGCCGCCGGCAGCAGCCAGAAGCTGAAGTTGTTCATGCGCGGCAAGGCCATGTCCGGCGCGCCGATCATCAGCGGAATCATCCAGTTGGCCAGGCCGACAAACGCCGGCATTACCGCCCCGAACACCATGATCAGGCCGTGCATGGTGGTCATCTGGTTGAAAAACGCCGGCTCGACGATCTGCAGGCCAGGCTGGAACAGCTCGGCACGGATCACCATGGCGAACGAGCCGCCGAGCAGGAACATGGTGAACGCGAACCACAGGTACATCGTGCCGATGTCCTTATGGTTGGTGGTCAGCACCCAGCGCATCAAGCCTTTGGCGGGGCCGTGGGCATGGTCACCGGCGTGGCCATGGTCATCGATCACAGCGCTCATGGCCGTTCTCCTGCAAGCGAGTGGGCGGGGCGGTTCGGGGCATACGCAATGAATGAAGTCATTTGCTTTCCGCCTGCTTGATGGCCAGCACGTCTTTAGGCGTGACCATGTCGCCTTTGTTGTTACCCCAGGCGTTGCGCTCGTAGGTCACCACGGCGGCGATATCCACTTCCGAGAGCTGCTTGCCGAATGCGGCCATCGCCGTACCGGGCTTGCCGTGGTAGACGAGGCTCAGGTGACCTTCCTTGGGCCCGGTGGCGATTTTCGAACCCTTGAGGGCCGGGAACATCGGTGGCAGGCCCTGGCCCTCGGCCTGGTGACAGGCCACGCAGGTGGTGTGGTAGACCTTGTCGCCGCGGGCCACCAGCTCTTCCAGCGTCCACTCCTTGGAGGTCAGCTCCTTGAGCTTGGCGGCCTCTGCCTTGCGCTCGCCGAGCCAGGTGTCGTAGTCGGCCTTGGACTTGACCTCTACCACGATGGGCATGAAACCGTGGTCCTTGCCACACAGTTCGGCGCATTGGCCACGGTAGATGCCAGGCTTCTCGACGCGGGTCCAGGCTTCGTTGACGAACCCCGGGATGGCGTCACGCTTGACCGCAAAGGCCGGCACCCACCAGGAGTGGATCACGTCGGCGGCGGTCACCAGGAAGCGCACCTTGGCGCCCACCGGCAGCACCAGCGGCTGGTCGACTTCCAGCAGGTAATGTTCGCCCTTGGTGGCCTGGTTATGGATCTGCTCGGCGGGCGTGGCCAGGTTGCTGAAGAACTCCACGTCCTGGCCCAGGTATTTGTAATGCCACTTCCACTGATAGCCGGTGACCTGGATATCGATATCCGACTCGGTGCTGTCGTAGATATTGATCAGGGTCTTGGTCGCCGGAATGGCCATCGCGACCAGGATCAGCAAGGGCACCACGGTCCAGAGGATTTCCACGGTGGTGCTTTCGTGGAATTTGGCCGCAACCTGGCCCGTAGAGCGGCGATGAAGGATCATCGACCAGAACATCGCGCCAAAAACGACAATGCCGATCACTACACAGATCCAGAAAATGGTCATGTGCAGGTCGAACACAGCGTGACTGACTTCAGTTGCCCCTGGCGCCATATTCGTTGTCCAGGCGGCGTGCGCCTGGCCGAATACCGACCACAACAGGAGGCCCATCCAAACATGTGGATGTCGCGTCATTGCGGGTTCCCCTTATCGTTCTTGTTATCCCGCCGGTTTGCACCTGCGTCGAAGGGAGCGGCTTCCATACTGCTTACAACCGCTTAGCCTTACCTGCTTATGCAGTCTGGCGTCATCAGCTAATCGCGTACAAACCCGAGTATAGACACGCTCTGCAACCCCGCAATGTGTAGGGGCAAATGAGCAAAAATGAGTGGCCAGGCCTAATAAAACCGGGTGCGGAATCGTTTATCCGACCAACGATGGCAATTCGATATAACGCCTGTGCATAACCATGAAATAATTATGACAAATGCGTCTTAGGCGCTCGTATAAACGAGCTACCTTATGCTGTCCCTATTCCTACGCCTGCTTCACTGGAGCCTTCATGAACACCGCCGCATTGCGCGAGCAGATTTCCCGTGCCCATCAACACGAATCCAGCACTGGCCAGTTGGCCAAGCAGCTGGAAGAGCAATTGCCGCACCTGCATTCGGCCATTTCCCTGGCTGATGGCGATCGCAACATTGTCATGACCCGTTTCGTCACGGCCTACATCGATCTCGTGCCGGACCTGCTGGACGCCGCCAACGACGTGGCCCGCGAGGCCGGCATCGAAAGCCAGATCAAGCCAGTGCTGAAAATCGCCGAGCATTTCTTCCTGCAGCCCCCCGCGATCCTGGCCGGCCATGAAGGGCTCGACGGTCTGCTGGACGAGGCTTACCTGGCCCATCGCCTGGTGGAAGAGGTCAACGATTTGTATATCAAACACTTTGGCCGGCCACTGATTCCAGCAGATACCACCGTGGCCAACGTGATTGCCCATCAGTTGATCGGCGAAGCATTCGCCAACCAGCTGGATGAAGCCGTTCATCATGCGGTGGATGAAATGCTCAACGAAGACAGCTTTGCACTGGAGTCTGTCGAAGCGTATCGCGAACAGCTGAAAAGCCCGGCAACGGAAGCCGCGTGGAAGCGCTGGCCATGCCTGTCCCGCCAGCTGGGGGTTGAGTTGGCGTTGGACCAGCCGGCTTAAATCCTGAATTCGACACAGAACGAATGTGGGAGGGGACTACACCCCTCCCACATGTTGATCCGGTTCCGTCAGCCGACTGAGGGCGCCGAGCCGATCCCTGTCGTCATCCTGACCCGGCCTTCGAGCCTGCGCTTCAACCCACGCGCCTCGATCACCAGCCTCGAGCCCTTGGCCGCATTCGCCCGGTCCCATTCCTCCAGCAACTCCAGGCAGGAATGGTCGATATAACTCAGGTTACTCAGCGGTACGTGCACAGTCGTGCCCGGAGGCACCGTCGCCAGCACCCGGGTCAACGCCGGCACTTTCAGAAAAGTCGCCGCACCGGTCAAACGCAGCTCCATTTCCCCCTCCGGGGGCAGGTCGATCAGACTGACTTTCAGGCGCGAGGCCTTGAGCGCCAGCTTGACCAGTGTGAGCCCGAAGCCCACCAGCACACCGGTCAGCAGGTCGGTGAAAATGATCGCCAACGCCGTGGCCGCGTAGGTAAACATCGGCATACGCCCATAACGACCGAGGGCCTTGAAGGCCTTGATGTCCACCAGCTTGATCCCGGTGTACACCAACACACCCGCCAGGCTTGCCACAGGAATGCTTTGCAGCACGCTCGACAGCAACAGTACGAACCCCAACAGCCATACGCCATGGAACATGGCTGACAACCGCGTGGTGGCACCGGCCTGCACGTTGGCCGAGCTGCGCACGATCACACCGGTCATCGGCAGAGCACCCACCAGGCCGCACAACATGTTGCCCACGCCTTGGGCGGACAATTCCTTATCGAAATCGGAACGCTGGCCGCTGTGCATGCGGTCGACCGCTGCCGCAGAGAGCAAGGTTTCGGCACTGGCGATAAACGCCACCGCAAACGCAGCGATCAACAACTGAGGGTCAGCCAGGTTCAACAGGTCGCTGGGACGCAGCCAATCGATGGCGTCGGCGAGGTTCTCCGGGACTTCCACACGCTTGACCTGCAGCGCCAGCACCAGGCTGGTCACCGTTGCCAGGCCCACGCCCAACAGGGCTCCGGGCACGAAACGCAGGGTTTGCGGACGGAATTTATCCCACAGGTACATCACCAGCATCGTCGACAAACCGAGCAATCCGGCCTGCCAACCCAGTCCGCCGCCCAAGGTAGGAATCGCCTGCACCAGCGCGGCGGGGAAGCCCGCCAGGTTATCCAGCCCGGAGGGCTTGGGCGCACCGTCGAGCATCACATGGATCTGCGATAGCACAATCAATACGCCGATCCCCGCCAGCATCCCGTACACCACCGCCGGCGCCGTGACGCGGAACCAGCAGCCCAGGCGCAGGCGCCCGGCCACCAGTTGCAGGAAGCCGGCCAGCAGCAGGATCGGCCCGAGCATCAGCATCCCATGCTGGCGCACCAGCTCGAACACCAATACCGCCAGCCCCGCCGCCGGGCCGCTGACCTGCAGCGGCGAGCCCGCCAACCAGCCCACCACCAGGCCACCGATAATCCCGGTGATCAGGCCCTTGGCCGGCGGCATGCCGGACGCGATGGCGATCCCCATGCACAGGGGCAGGGCGACCAGAAACACAACCACGGAGGCGAGCAGCTCCCGTGGCAATACAGCTTTCAATTGAGCAGCACGCATGATGGCTCTCCCGAGGTATTCGCCGGGCGCGGCAAAGCCTGGCTGCATCCATGGCAGCCACCGCTTTACCCGGCAGGGAAGTGTTTAGAAGCGCGCTTTAGGCGTCGCGGAAGGAATCGGCCCTTCGCCGCTTAACGGTCGGAATGCCGACTGATCAGCATCGTAGGCTCGAATTTCACTGGTCTCGATGTTGTAGATCCAGCCGTGAATAAACAGCTGACCGTTGGCCATGCGCGACGCCACCGAAGGATGGGTGCGCAAATGCTGCAGTTGGGCGATGACGTTTTCTTCGGTGAGCACTTTCATGCTCTCGCCTTCGTTGGCACAGTCGCAATTGTCCTCGACCATGGACTTGGCGACTTCGGCGTGCCGCAGCCAGGCCCTTACCGTTGGCATCTTCTCCAGGCTGGCGGGGTTGAGGACCGCGCGCATGGCGCCACAATCGGAGTGCCCGCACACGATGATGTGCTGCACGCCCAGGGCCAGTACTGCGTACTCGATGGCAGTGGAAACACCGCCGTTCATCTGCCCATAAGGCGGCACGACGTTACCGACGTTGCGGGTCACGAACAGGTCGCCGGGAGAGCTTTGGGTAATCAGCTCAGGCACGATGCGCGAGTCGGCGCAGGTAATGAACATCGCCCGCGGGCTCTGGGCCGTGGCGAGTTTCTTGAAGAGTTCTTCCTGCTGAGGGAAGACGTCGTGATGGAAATGCAAAAAGCCGTCAACGATGTGTTTTAGCGCTGCATCGGCAGACTCTGCCACCTGAGGGGCTGAAGCCGACGCAGCCAACGGCTGTTTATCCTTGTCACTCATGATTCATCCTCTTGATTAATGCAGGGGAGTTTTCAGGTCAGTTCGACGCCAGGCCAGTGAAATAGTTGTAAAAGCCACCAACCAGACTGCCGACTCATCAGTCACTCGCTGAACAAGGTAACCACCGAAACTTAACTCAAACTGAATGAACCGCTCTAGATCGCGGGTTTCAGTAATGTCAAAACGCGACTATTCCTACAGGAACGGTGCATTCTGCCTTTTCAGTCTACAACAATGCCATCTGTCTGCCCGGTGGACAGAACGCCGTGCAATCCAGATTGAAGCCTTCTCTGCGATCGAGCCCCAGGCGTTTGATCGCCTTGCTGAAGCGCTGGGCCAGCAGGTCGGCAAACGGCCCCTCGCCCCGCATGCGGACGCCGAACCGACTGTCGTAGACCTCACCACCGCGCACCTGGCGCACCAGGCTCATCACATGGGCCGCACGCTGCGGGTAATGCGCCGCCAGCCACTCTTCGAACAGCGGCGCCACCTCCAGCGGCAGGCGCAACATCATGTACGCCGCACTCTGCGCACCGGCGGCATGGGCTTCGGTAAGCAGGCTTTCCAACTCGCTGTCGTTGATCATCGGGATCATCGGCGAGCACAGCACGCCCACCGGGATGCCCGCCTCGCGCATCACCCGTATGGCCCGCAACCGTGCCTTGGGCGCGGCGGTGCGCGGCTCCAGGATGCGCTTGAGCTCATCATCCAGGCTGGTGAGACTGATCATCACCGCCACAAGGCGTTGCCTGGCCAGCTCCGCCAGCAGGTCCAGGTCACGCAGGATCAACGAGCCCTTGGTGATGATGGTGACCGGGTGCCGATAGCGCAGCAGCACTTCGAGGGTTTGCCGGGTGATCCTGTACTCACGCTCGATAGGCTGGTACGGGTCGGTGTTGGAACCCAGGTTGATCGGTGCACACACATAGCCCGGCTTCGACAACTGCTGTTCCAGCACGTCGGCCGCATTGCTCTTGGCGATCAGCCTGGTTTCGAAATCCAGCCCCGGTGACATGTCCCAATAGGCATGACTGGGCCGTGCATAACAGTAAATGCAGCCATGTTCGCAGCCACGATAGGGATTGATGGAGCGGTCGAACGGCAGGTCCGGAGAGTTGTTGCGGGTGATGATGGTCTTGGCCGTTTCGATGCGCACTTCGGTGCCCTGGGTCGGCGGCACTTCCTGGTACCAGCCGTCGTCCTCCGCCACGCTGACGGTGGGCGCAAAGCGGTTATGCAGGTTGGTGGCCGTGCCCCGACCACGGGGCGGCAGCGGAGTAGACATGAAAGCGCCTCGATACTGTTTTTATATACAGTATCGAGGCGCGAGGTTCCTGACCAGTGCCGTCTGGCGGTCAGTGCTTTTGTGTGACCTGCCCCAGGTCATCGCCCGAGGTGGTGCGCATGTCGTTCTTGCGCAGGTCGGCCACGTCACTGGCTTTCACTGCGGCACCCTGGTTACCCCAACTGCCACGGATGAAACTGACCACATCCGCCACTTCCTGGTCCGACAGGCGCCAGGCGAACGCCGGCATGGTAAAGGTCGACGGCGCCGTGTGAGTGGCCGGCAACGTGCCGCCGTTCAACACGATGTTGATCAACGACGTGGCGTCTGCAGTCTGCACCACCGGGTTGCCCGCCAACGCCGGGAACACCCGCGTGTAACCATGGCCATCGGTACGGTGGCAGGCCGCGCAGTTGTCGATGTACACCGAGGCGCCGGGCTTGCTGTCATCGCCCTTCCACAGCGCCTCGGCCACCTGCTTGTCATACTGGTGCGGCTGGTCCTGCGGGTCCACCGCCGGCAGGCTCTTGAGGTAACGGGCGATAGCGGTCAGGTCGTCCTGGGACATGTACTGCATGCTATGCACGACCACGTCGCTCATACCGCCAAATACCGCGCTGCGATCACTGCGACCGGTCTTGAGGAATTGCACCAGCTGCGCCTCGCTCCAACTGCCGAGGCCGTCCTTGTGGTCACCGCGCAGGCTCTTGGCGATCCAGCCTTCCAGTGGCGCGCTGCCGGACAGGAAGGCCTTGCCGTCAGTCGCGCTCAGGGCTTTTTCCTGCATGGTCAGGGCGCGTGGTGTATGGCACGCGCCACAGTGGCCAAGGCCTTCCACCAGATAGGCGCCACGGCTGATCACCGGGTCTGCGTCGGCCACGACAGGCTTATCCACCACCTCAGGGGCAAACATCCAGCGCCACGCCGCCAGCGGCCAACGCATGCTCAACGGCCACGGAATGTCGCTGTCCTTGTTCACCTGGGCGACCGGTTCCACGCCCTTCATGAAGTACGCATACAACGCCTGCATGTCGCTTTCGCTGACGCGCGCATAAGACGGGTAGGGCATCGCCGGGTAAAGCGTACTACCACTCTTGGCGACACCGTGACGCACGGCCTTGTCGAAGTCCTCGAAGCTGTAGTCGCCCAGGCCGGTCTTGTCCGGGGTGATGTTGGTGGAATAGATCACACCGATGGGGGTTTCCATCGGCAGGCCACCGGCGAACGGTTTGCCGCCCTTGGCGGTGTGGCAGGCCACGCAGTCGCCGGCGCGGGCCAGGTATTCGCCCTGCTTGATCAGGTCGGTTTCGGCGGCACTGATCGAGCAGCTGCTGAGCAGGGCAAACGTCGCGATAACAAATGCTTTCATGGTCATCGCTCCTTATGCCTGAACCAGCGGGCCGGGGTTTTTCAGGTACTGCTCGCGAATCGCCCGGGCCGACCAGTAGGTCAATGCCGCCACCAGGCCTGTAGGGTTGTAGCCCAAGCCCTGTGGGAAAGCGGATGCGCCGGGAACAAACACGTTGTGTACATCCCAGCACTGCAAGTAGCGGTTCAGCGCACTGGTCTTCGGGTCGGTCCCCATGATCGCGCCACCGTTGAGGTGGGTGGTCTGGTAGGACGCGGTGTTGAAGTGCTCACCGACTTTTTTGCCCAGCACGGCTATCGCCTTGGGGTTCATCGCTTCGGCGACCTTGCCCATTTTCTCAACCATGAAGCGGTTCATCTTGATGTCGTTTTCCTGCCAGTCGAACGTCATGCGCAGCAACGGCAGGCCGTAGGCATCACGGTAGACAGGGTCCAGATCCAGGTAGTTACCCCGGTAGGATTGATGGGCACCGTGAGCATCCATCGACACCTGGTGGGTGTAGTAATCGGCGGTGGCGCGCTTCCAGGCACTGCCCCAGGCCGGAGTGCCGGGCGGGTTGGACGTACCGGCAATCGGCCGGCTGCCGGCCTGGTTGACCCACATCGGCGAACCGCCCACAAAGCCATGGGGCCCGTGATCGAAGTTGTCGGCGTTGAAATCATCGATGGCCACGCCATTGCCGCCGGCACCGATAAAGTTGTTGGTATGGGTGTCCTTGTCGAAGAACGCCTTGATGGTGGCCATGTTCTGGTAGGCAAAGTTCCTGCCCACCACACCCTCATTGGTCATCGGGTCGTAAGGCTTGCCGATGCCCGACAGCAGCATCAGCCGCACGTTGTGGAACTGGAACGCGCCGAGGATCACCAGGTCTGCCGGTTGTTCGCACTCTCGGCCCTGGGCGTCGATGTAGGTCACGCCGGTGGCCTTGCTCTTGGTGCTGTCCAGATTGACCTTGAGCACGTGGGAGTTGGGCCTCAGCTCGAAATTCGGCACCTGGCGCAGCGCCGGCAGGATGTTCACGTTCGGCGAGGCCTTGGAGTACATGTAGCACACGTAGCCGCTGCAAAAACCGCAGAAGTTGCACGGGCCCATCTGCGCGCCGTAGGGGTTGGTGTAAGGTCCCGAGGTATTGGCTGACGGCAGGTTGTAGGGCTTGTACCCGACGCTGGCGGCGGCTTTCTGAAACAGCTGTGCGGAGACTGTGTTCTTTTGCGCTTCCAACGGAAACGGGTTGGAACGGTCCGGCGCATAGGGGTTGCCGCCACGACCTTCACCCACCACCTGGCCTTTCACGGTCCAGGCCTGGCCTGAGGTGCCGAAGACTTTTTCCGCATAGTCGAAAAACGGCTCCAGCTCTTCGTAGCTCACGCCGAAGTCCTGGATGGTCATGTCCTTGGGAATGAAATGCTTGCCGTAGCGTTCCTCGTAATGGCTGCGCATGCGCAGTTCAATCGGATCGACACGGAAATGCACGCCCGACCAGTGCAAGCCCGCACCGCCTACGCCGTTACCCGGCAAAAACGCGCCGAGCTGACGGTTAGGCAAGGCAACGTCATTCACGCTATGGCGAATCGTCACCGTCTCCTTGGAGATGTCCTGGAAGAGTTTTTTACGCACGCTGTAGGTCAGTTCGTCGATGACCTGGGGATAGTTGCCGTCCGGGTAAGTGTCCTGCATCGGGCCGCGCTCCAGCGCTACCACGTTCAGCCCGGCTTCCGTCAGCTCCTTGGCCATGATCGCGCCGGTCCAGCCGAAGCCGACAATCACCGCATCCACTTTCTTCATGATGGTCGCCACGTTTATGCCCTCTCGCCGCGGATGGATACTGCCGGGAAGGGGTACTGCTCATTGCGTTCCACCCAGTCCATGAAATCGGCGCGGGCGCCGGGGAAGCCAATCATGGTCCAGCCGACCATGCCTTTGTTGCCACCATGGATCGGGTCGCAGAAGAAGCCTTCCTTGGTGTTTTGCAGCAGCAGGTTGAAGAACATCTTCGGCGGCACCGCGTCAAAATGTGCCGTAACCTCACTGCCGCCCGCCTCCAGGCGCCGCAACATATCGTCTCGGGTAGCGCTGTCTTGCGCAGCAAAAACTTTGCCGTTGAACGCCTTCGACCAGGCATCCGTCGCGGCAATACCCAGGCGATAGATGTCCTTGGGCACCAACTTGCTCTGCCAGCCCATCTCCGGTGGCGCATCGGCATTAAACGGGCCTTGCATGAACCACAGGGCACCGCTGGCGTAAGGCGTGTTCATCTGCCGGTCGATGTACTCCGGCGCGCCAGCTTCCAGGGCGCCGGGGCCTTGGGCATCGGCCGGGATCAGACGCTCGACGGCAGCGTTGATAAACGCCCATTCCTCGGCAGTGAAATAGCTTGGCTCGTAGGCTTTTTCGCTGGCCGCAGGCTTGGCTGGCGCAGCCTCGACCGGCGCAGGCGTCGCCATCAGCATCGAACCGCCAAGGCCGGTGCTGGCAACCGTGACCACCGGGATCAAGGTCAAGGATTTGCGTAGAAAGTCACGCCGGGGGTTGTCTTGATCTTGATCAGACATGGTGGCACCTCATCATGTGGTCACGGGGTTATCAGCCGCTTCTAGGGAGTGGCTTGGCGTTGTCGGGCGGCGATCTGGATCCAGGTGATCCAGGGAGATAGAGCGCAGCGCGCAAACAATAGTTACAAATGATAGCAGCCTAAGCATCGAGAGAATCGCTTCAGCGACTAAAGATTGAGGATTCACGATTCTTTGACGCACACCTCACACCTCCTTGACCCGCCGTGACCGACTCTGGGCGCCATCAACCACTCCCTATAGGGTGACGTCGCCCATGTACAAGCATCATTGGTTGCCAGCCCTGGGCCTCGCGTTCATGGCACTGTTCACCACAGCTTTTGTTCGGGCCGATGACGCTACGTCCCTGCGTTCTCCAGAATGGGCCCAGCCAGTGGGCGACCGCTACAACCTGCATCAAATGACGCCCACGCTCTATCGCAGCGCATTGCCGGATAGCAAGGCAGCGCCGTTGCTGGAACAGCTCAAGATCGGGACCGTGATCAACTTCCTGCCCGAGTCCGATAGCAACTGGCTGAAGGCGCCAGGCATCCGTCAGGTTCAGTTGAGTTATCGCACCAACCATGTGGATGACTCTGACGTGCTGGCGGCACTCAGGGCGATCAAGGAAGCGGAAGCTGACGGCCCGGTGCTGATGCATTGCAAGCACGGCTCTGACCGCACCGGCCTGATGGCGGCGATGTATCGCGTGGTGATTCAGGGATGGAGCAAGGAGGATGCGCTGAACGAGATGACCTTGGGCGGTTTCGGCACCAGTAACGGCTTCAAGGACGGCGTTCGCTACATGATGAGGGCCGATATCGACAAGTTGCGCACAGCCTTGGCGAATGGCGATTGCAGCACCAGCGCCTTTGCCCTGTGCTCAATGAACAGCTGGCTGAACCCGGCGAACAAGGATCACGAGCCCGCCGAGGAAAAAACCGCACTGCTGGTCACCCCCTGAGACGCACTCCCAGGGGGTAGACGAGTCAGTCTTTCTTCAGCTTCGGGTTAGGAAAGAACTGCACCGCCTGCACCTTCGGGTCCGGCGCTTTCAACGCCGATGTATTGACCCGCGTGCCCAATTCCTTGGGCACCGACAGACCTTGATCATTCAGCGTATCGGTGTACCCGCAGGCCACGCACTCACGATGCGGCACGCTGTCCTCGGTCCACATCTTCAACTTGTCCGGTTCGCTGCACGCCGGGCAGACCGCCCCGGCGATAAATTGCTTTTTGGTAATCACAGGCCCTTCACTCATGCTGCTGCGTCCTCACTCAGGCCGCTGTGGCGCAAGAGTGCGTCAATCGACGGGGCACGTCCGCGGAAGTCGACGAACAGCACCATCGGCGCCTGGGAGCCGCCGCGCGCCAGGATCGCCTCACGGAATGCACGGCCGGTCTCTGCGTTGAGCACGCCGTCTTCTTCGAATTTGGAGAAGGCATCCGCCGACAGCACTTCGGCCCATTTGTAGCTGTAGTAGCCCGCGGCATAACCGCCAGCGAAGATGTGCGCAAAGCTGTTGGGGAAACGGTTGTAGGCCGGAGGACGCATCACCGACACCTCATCGCGCACGCCTTCGAGCACCTGGGCCACGCTGCGGCCATCGCCATGGGTGGCATGCAATTCGAAATCGAACAGCGAGAACTCCAACTGGCGCACCATCATCAGGCCGGACTGGAAGTTCTTCGCCGCGAGCATTTTTTCCAGCAGGTCCTGGGGCAGTGGCTCGCCGCTTTCATAATGACCGGAGATCAGCGCCAGGCCTTCCGGCTCCCAGCACCAGTTCTCCATGAACTGGCTTGGCAACTCCACCGCATCCCACGCCACGCCATTGATACCGGACACGCCGGCATGCTCGACGCGGGTCAGCAGGTGATGCAGGCCATGGCCGAATTCGTGGAACAGGGTGGTCACTTCATCGTGGGTCAGCAGGGCAGGCTTACCGCTGTCGGCAGGGGTGAAGTTGCACACCAGGTTCGCCACCGGGCTTTGCAGCACACCGTCGATGGTGCGACGACGGTCGCGCGCGCCGTCCATCCAGGCACCGCCACGCTTGTTGGCGCGGGCGTACAGGTCGAAGAAAAAACGCCCGACGTGCTGGCCGTTTTCCTTGATTTCAAACAGGCGAACATCCGGGTGCCAGGTGTCGAAGCCTTTTTGCTCGGCAATCTCGATGCCGTACAAACGCTGCACGATGGCGAACAGGCCGCCCAGCACCTTGTCGATCGGGAAGTAGGCGCGCAGGGCTTCCTGGGACACGCTGTAGCGTTGCTCACGCAGCTTTTCGCCGTAGAAACCGCTGTCCCAGCTTTGCAGGTCGGCGCAGCCTTGTTCGGCGGCGTAGGCCTTGAGCTGTTGCAGGTCCTGGGCAGCGAACGGCTTGCTGCGCTTGGCCAGGTCACGCAGGAAGCTCAACACCTGGTCGCTGGACTCGGCCATCTTGGTGGCCAGGCTCAGCTCGGAGAACGAGGCGTAACCCAGGAGCTTGGCCAGTTCCTGACGCAGATCGAGGATCTGTTCCATCACCGGGCCGTTATCGTTCTGACCGGCATTCGGACCTTGGTCTGACGCACGGGTGCAGTAGGCCGCGTAGATTTCTTCGCGCAGGGCGCGGTCCTGGGCGTAGGTCATGACCGCGTAGTAGCTCGGAAACTCCAGGGTGATCAGCCAACCGTCGAGGCCTTTGGCCTGCGCGGCAGCGGCCATCTGCGCCTTGGCCGAATCGGTCAGGCCGGCGAGGGTGGCTTCCTCGGTGACGTGCTTGGTCCACGCCTGGGTGGCGTCCAGCAGTTGGTTGGAGAATTTGCTGCCCAGCTCGGAAAGCTTGCTCTGCACTTCGGCGTAACGTTTTTGCTGCTCAGGCGGCAAGTCGATACCCGAGAGGCGGAAGTCGCGCAGGGAGTGTTCAAGAATAGTTTTTTGCGCCACGTCGAAACCGGCGGCTTCCGGGCTGTTGGCCAGGGCTTCGAAGGCTTGGAACAGCGCGCGGTTCTGGCCCATCTCGGTGGAGTAGGCACTCAACGCCGGCAGGCACGCCTCGTAGGCTTCGCGCAGCTCGGCGCTGTTGCACACGGCGTTGAGGTGACTGACCGGGCTCCAGGCGGCGCCCAGGCGATCATTCAATTCGTCCATGGCCAGCACCAGGCCGGCCCATGTCGGATTTTTACCCTGGCTTTGCAGGATGCCTTCGATGGCAACACGGTTATCGGCGAGGATCTGTTCGATGGCCGGTTGCACGTGCTCGGCACGGATCGCCGAGAACGGCGGCAGGTCGTAGGACTGCAGAAGAGGGTTGTTCGCGCTCACGGTTGGCACCTTGGCTGAAGAAACATGTAAGAACAAAGATGGGGCCATCTTAATTACAATCAACGCCCACCGCAGCTATCAGCACATAAGAGAGAGGCTATCGTGACCCTTCGCACCTATCAGAACCACACGCCAACCCTGGGCGCCGGGGCTTTTGTCGATATTTCGGCGGTGGTGATCGGCGATGTCGAAATCGGCACCGACAGCTCGGTCTGGCCGCTGACCGTGATTCGCGGCGACATGCACCGCATCCGTATCGGCGCGCGCACCAGCGTGCAGGACGGCTGCGTGCTGCACATTACCCATGCCGGACCGTTCAATCCTGGCGGTTTCCCGCTGCTGATCGGCGATGACGTGACCATCGCCCACAAGGTCATGCTGCATGGCTGCACGGTGGGCAACCGGATTTTGATCGGCATGGGCAGCATCGTGATGGACGGCGCCGTGGTGGAAGACGACGTCATCATCGGCGCCGGCAGCCTGGTGCCACCGGGCAAGAAACTCGACAGTGGTTTTTTGTATGTGGGCAGCCCGGTTAAACAAATCCGCCCGCTGACTGACAAGGAACGCGCCTTTTTCACCTACAGCGCCGCCAACTACGTGAAGCTCAAAGACCTGCACCTGGCTGAAGGATTCGACCAATGACCCTCCCTTACCAAACCGTCCTGTTCGACCTGGATGGCACCCTCACCGACCCACGCGAGGGCATCACCCGCTCGATCCAGTACGCCCTTGGCAAACTGGGCATCGACGAACCCGACCTGACCCAACTCGAACACTTCATCGGCCCGCCGTTGCTGCAAGCCTTCATGCAGTTCTACGACTTCGATGAGGCCAAGGCCTGGGAGGCGGTGAATTTCTACCGCGAGCGCTTCAAGGTCACCGGGCTGTATGAAAACCGCGTATTCGAGGGCGTGATGCCGCTGCTCGAAGACCTGGACAAACAGGGCCGCCAGTTGTACGTCGCCACATCCAAGCCCTGGGTGTTTGCCCGCGAGATCGCGCGGCATTTCGATTTTGCCAGGCACTTCAAGGTGATCTACGGCAGTGAACTGGACGGGACACGCACCAACAAGGTTGAGTTGATTGCGCATGTGCTCCGCGAAGAAGGCCTGGATCCGGCCACTACCTTGATGATCGGTGATCGTAAGCACGACCTGATCGGGGCGCGCAGCAATGGCGTGGATTCGGCGGCCGTCGGTTATGGGTTTGGCAGTTTCGAAGAGTTGAACGCCGAAGCGCCGACCTGGCATTTCGAGACGTTGGCGCAGATGCATCAGGCGTTTTTGATGCGGCCCTGAGGCCGCCATCGGGGGCAAGCCTCCTCCCACATTGGGAGCGGCTTGCCCGCCGATGAGGCTCTACCGATCAGTACCTTCCAACCGCCTCAACGCAGCCTTGCGCTGCCCCACCGGCAACTCGCCCATCTTCTCCACTGCGGCGTAAAACTTGCGCCAATCCCCGCCTTCCTGCCTGAACAACGCCGCAAACGCCGGCACCCACCGGTCATACAGCCCGAACGGCAACAACCGCGCATTGTTCATCGGCAGGTTCATCCAGGCGTCATAACGCTTGTCCCCGCCCCATTGGCTATCGCGCATCTGCCGGTACTCACGGCGCAACGCCTCGAATTCGGCCGCCTTGGCCTGGCGCATCGCCTCGACGGACAGCGGTTGCACGTAGAGTTTTTCCAGGCGCTTACGGGTATCGAGGATCAGCTGGGTAAATTGGTCCCGCTGCTGCCGCGTCGAGCTGCCAAGCGGCGCCAGGCCCTGGGCCGCGCGCCACTGGCGGGTGCCTTCCTGCTCGACGAAGCTGGCAAACGACTCGTTGAATTCGGTGTCATCCTTCACGTAGAACCGCTGGTGCGCCAGCTCATGGAAAATCAGCGTGGCCAGGCGTTCGTCGCCCCAGTTCATCATCGAATTCATGATCGGGTCGTTGAACCAACCCAGGGTGGAATAGGCTTCGACGCCACCTATCGATACGTCCATGCCTTGCTGGCGCAACAACGCCGCCTCACCCCGTGCCGCGCCCTGGCTGTAATAGCCGCGATAGGCCACGCAACCGGCAATGGGGAAGCAATGGGTTTGAGGCGCCAGGGAAAATTCCTGCGTGGCGAAGACATTCCAGACCACATAAGGTCGGCCGATATCGGCATACAGCCGGTAACTTTGGTTGTCAGGCAGATTCAGGTGTTCGCTGGCGAAGGTTCGAGCTTTCTGTGCTTGAGCCAGATGATCACGCAGCCCCTGCGGCCGCGACGGATCGGCGATGACCTCGGCAACCGGCTCCCGGGCTCGCAACAGCTGCCACTGACCACCTGCCAATTGGCTGTAGTAACTGACGCTGGAGCAGCCACTGAGCAGCACGACTATCAACCCTGGAAGAAAACGCCTGACCATGCCCCGACCGCTCCTGGGTGATGTGTTCGCCAGACTATCGCGCCTGAAGGGGATTTTTCCACGGCGTGGCGTGTTTATACTCAAAGCTCTCCTTGCGTTGAGTACCTGCCATGCGCCAGCTCCTGCTTCCCGTCGTCGCCCTGTTGCTCAGCGCCTGCGCTTCGACCCCCCTGCCGCCGGTCGATCCGCATCAGGCCTGGGTCGATTTCGCTACGCCAACGCCGGGAGCCAAGCTGGTGATGGCGCAGCGCCTGGATGGTAAGAACCTGCCGGACGGACGCTACTTCCAGGTTTCACCGGGCAGTCACGAGTTGATGGTGCGCTTTGATTTCGAGGTGCCGACCGGCGGCAGCCTCAATGGCTTTGGGCAAACGGCCGACCGCACCTGTTTCATCACTCTGCAGTACGACCATTTCGAGGCTGGCCAACGCTATCGCCTGGAAGGGCGCTCATTGGCCTTCACGCCGAATATCCGGCTGTATAACGCCGCTCGCCAATTGCTGGCGGAAGAACGCAGCGTCAACTGTCTCTGATCAATCGTTGTTCTTCTGATAGATGATGGCTTTGGTACCGTTCTCACAGCTGCCGACGACCATGGCGACGTCGTGCTTGTCAGCCTCTTCCTTGCTGACAATTTCCAAGGTGTAGGACGGAACCGCGTTCGCCTGGATCTTGACCTCAATCTCTTTCCTGAGCTCTTCGCAGTCTTTTGGTGCGGCCACAGCCGATGTGGCCAACACACCGCAAATGATCGCCAAAGCAAAACGTTTCATGTGTGAAGCTCCCTGAATGCATGCGCACGGGTGTGCGCCTAAGGCTGCATAGGCTATAGGACCACATTCGGGAAACACGAGTTCTGATTTAACGCAGAACAAAATGTGGGAGGGGGCTGGCCCCCTCCCACACTGGACCTGCAGTGTCAGTTGACCAGCGTGGCATCCAGGCTGATCTTCGCATTCAGCACCTTGGACACCGGGCACCCTTCCTTGGCCTTCTTGCTCAATTCATCGAACTGCGCCTGGCTGGCACCTGGAATCTTGGCCTTGAGCACCAAGTGCACGGCGGTGATCGCGAAGCCGCCATCGACCTGGTCCAAGGTCACTTCGGCCTGGGTGTCGATGCTGTCAGCCTTGAGCCCGGCGTCGCCGAGAATCATGGAAAAAGCCATGGAGAAACAGCCGGCGTGGGCCGCGCCAATCAGTTCTTCAGGATTGGTACCCTTGCCGCCTTCGAAACGGGCCTTAAAGCCGTAGGGCGCTTCGCGCAGCACGCCGGTTTCGGTGGAAATGGAGCCCAGGCCAGTCTTCAGATCACCTTCCCAATGCGCGGATGCCTTTTTAACGATACTCATAGCTTTCTCCTCGAACGGTGGTTTTGCGTCGGTAAGGTTCTGAGGATAGACGCGCCGGCAAAGTTCAGTTGTAAGAGAAACCTAGCAATTAAGTAGGAAATTTCATTGCTGCTATTGAATCTCGGGTATATGCCCTCATTGCATAGGGCATGCACATGAAGCGGCAGGTTTTGGTTCGTCTAAGAAGCCTGCGCCCCCATTGGAGAAGCAGGCTTATGAAATCGCTGTCCGACGTAAAGTTCTCGACCCTCGACCTGGTGCCGGTGCGCGCCAACGGCAGCCCGGCGCAGTCGTTGCGCAATTCCCTGGATTTGGCCCAGCATGTGGAAAAGTTCGGCTACAACCGTTTCTGGGTGGCGGAACACCACAATATGGATGGCATCGCCAGCTCGGCCACCTCGGTATTGCTGGGTTACCTGGCCGGCGGTACCTCGACGATTCGCGTCGGCTCCGGCGGCGTGATGCTGCCCAACCATGCACCGCTGGTGATCGCCGAGCAGTTCGGCACCCTTGAAAGTCTCTACCCCGGACGTATCGACCTGGGCCTGGGCCGCGCACCCGGCTCCGACCAGATGACCGCTCGCGCCCTGCGCCGTGAACGCTCCGGCAGCGCGGATGACTTCCCGGAAGACGTGGCCGAGCTGATGGCCTACCTCGGCCCACGCACACCGGACCAACGGGTGATTGCGGTGCCCGGCACCGGCACCAACGTACCGGTATGGCTGCTGGGTTCCAGCCTGTTCAGCGCGCAACTGGCGGGCGAACGCGGTTTGCCCTACGCCTTCGCCTCCCATTTCGCACCGCGTTTGATGCACGAGGCGATTCGCGTGTACCGCAACCACTTCAAGCCCTCGGCCGTGCTGGACAAGCCTTACGTGATGCTCGGCATTCCATTGGTTGCCGCCGACACCGATGAGCAGGCCGACTACCTGGCCACCTCGGTGTACCAGCGCATCCTTGCCTTGATGCGCGGGCAAAGCCTGGTGCAGCGCCCACCGGTGAAAACCATGGACGGCCTGTGGCTGCCCCATGAAAAAGACGCCGTCGGCAGTTTCCTCGGACTGGCAATGGTGGGCAGCCCGGCGAAGATCCGTGCCAAGCTGGAAGTACTGATCGAACAGACCGGCGCCGACGAATTGATCTTCACCTGCGACCTGTACGAGCACGCCGATCGGATTCATTCCTACGAGCTGCTGGCGCAGTTGATGAAGGGCTAAACCCCCAGGCGAAAAAAAACCGACGCACCTGTGCGTCGGTTTCAAGCCTGCCACACGGCATTAACCGCGCTTGTAGACGATTTCCTTGGTACCACCCTCACAGGTGCCAACCACTTTAGCGTCGGTCGAGGCGCCTTTATCCACGACTTCCAGCGAATAACCCGAAGCGCCCTTGGCGTCGATTTTCGCTGCAATTTCACTTTTCAGCTCTTCACAAGGCTTGCCCGCCGCCAGGGCTGTGCCCGCAATGCTCAACAAACCTACCGCTAACAGGAACTTCTTCATCCGTCACTTTCCTTGCGCTGATTGAAACGAGCGTGCCGACGCTGCAGGCATCGGCACCCATTGTTTGTAGCGCAGGTTATGGCAATCGGCCAGCCGGCAAGTTCAACCGACGCGATCAACTACTGGCAATTCGAAACCCCACCTTGAGCGTGACCTGATAGTGGGCGACCTTGCCGTCCTTGATATGACCACGGGTCTCCGTCACCTCAAACCACTCCAAGTGCTTGATGCTCTTGTTGGCTTCGGCCAGGGCATTGTTGATTGCGTCTTCGATGCTGGTGGTGGATGAACCTACCAATTCGACTTTCTTGTAGGTGTGATGATCAGACATGGTGTTTCTCCTGAGGGTCGTCAATAAAGCCTAGCAGTCATTGTTCATACTGCTTCTGGCGACCGTTCCTACCCGAAAGTTCAGATTTACTGCACTTTCTGAAAACGCTGGAGTCGGTATCTACACACGCCACTCAATCACTTCAGGAGAATTCACATGGCCAACACTTCTTTACGCAAAGCGTCGCTGGAAAGCATGGAAGCCGAGATTTCGAGCCTGCTCAAGTCCCTTGAGAGCCTCAAGGACGATGCGTCGGATGAGTCGCGCAAAACCCTGAAGGCCCTGAAAAGCAATGCCGAGAATGCCCTCAAGCATTCCCGTCACCTGATCAGCGATGCCTACGAAGAAAGCAAAGTCAAAATCCGCGAAACCGGTGTTGCCACCCGGGACTACGCACAAGAGCACCCATGGACCACCGCCGGCGTCGCCGTTGGCGCACTGGGCCTGCTGGCGGCTTACCTGCTGTGCAAACGCGGTGACTGATTGACCGGCTACACCGGCTGGCGCGCCAGCTCAGCCTTGAGCCAGTGCGCCAATTGACCCGCGCGCCCGTCTGCGGCGCGCTTGGGTAGCCACAACGCCAGGTGCGCCGGGGTTTCACTGAAACCCCACGGCGCCACCAGGCGACCCGCACGCAGGTCCTCTGCTACCAGCGGTTCTGGCGCAATCGCCACGCCCAACCCTGCAACCGCCGCCTCCAGCAAATAATACAAATGCTCAAAACCCTGGCCGTGTTTCAACGCGCCGGGCTCGATGCCGTGCTGCTGCGCCCAACTGGGCCAGGCTTGCGGACGGGACGTGGTGTGCAATAAAGCTTCGCCACACAAGGCGTGCGGCGGCGCCTGGCGCAGGCGCTGGTAGCCGGCAAAACGCGGGCTCATCACCGGGCCGATACGCTCGCTCGCCAGTTCATATACCTGCATATCCGCCGGCCACGGCGGTTCGGCGAAGACCAGCAGGGCATCGAGACCGGGGCGTCGGGGGTCAAGGTCGCCGTCGCCCGCCGACAGGTGCAGGCGCAGGTCCGGCAGATCGGCATTCAAGCGTCCCAGGCGCGGGATCAACCAACGCGCCAGCAGACTGCCTGAGCAGCCGAGCACGAAAGGCGCGTCGGCGCTGGCCTGGGTGAGTTCGGCGCACACGTCCCGCAAGCGCTCGAACGCCTCCGCGCTGGCATCTCGCAACCGCACACCTGCATCTGTGAGTTTAAGGCCGCGCCCGTCCTTGATGAACAGGCTGACACCTAAATGCTCCTCCAGCACTTTCAACTGGCGGCTGACCGCACCGTGGGTCACGTGCAATTGCTCGGCAGCCTGGCTGACGCTGTTGAGGCGGGCAGTGGCTTCAAATGCGCGCAGGGCATTGAGGGGCGGGAGGTCGCGGCTCATCTGTGAGTTTTCCTGACAGGTTGCCGCGATCTTATCGGTTTTCAGCGCCGGATGTGAGGGGTAGAGTGGCCGTCATTGCTTCCCATACAGAATTTCTACCTGGAGCGTCCCATGACTCAGTCCCAGACCGATCTGCGCAACGGCCCTGATGCCAACGGCCTGTTTGGCGCGTTTGGCGGCCGCTACGTCGCCGAAACCCTGATGCCGTTGATCCTCGACCTGGCCCGCGAATACGAAGCGGCCAAGATCGATCCGGCGTTCAACGAAGAGTTGGCCTACTTCCAGCGCGACTACGTCGGCCGCCCCAGCCCGCTGTATTTCGCCGAGCGCCTGACCGAGTTCTGCGGCGGCGCCAAGATCTACCTCAAGCGCGAAGAGCTGAACCACACCGGCGCGCACAAGATCAACAACTGCATCGGCCAGATCCTGCTGGCGCGGCGCATGGGCAAGAAACGCATCATCGCCGAGACCGGCGCCGGTATGCACGGTGTGGCGACCGCCACCGTGGCCGCGCGTTTCGGCCTGCAATGCGTGATCTACATGGGCACCACCGACATCGAGCGCCAACAGGCCAACGTGTTCCGCATGAAGCTTTTGGGCGCTGAAGTGATCCCGGTGGTCGCCGGCACCGGCACCCTCAAGGACGCCATGAACGAAGCCCTGCGCGACTGGGTGACCAACGTCGACGACACCTTCTACCTGATCGGCACCGTGGCCGGCCCGCACCCGTACCCGGCGATGGTGCGCGACTTCCAGGCCGTGATCGGCAAGGAAACCCGCACCCAGCTGCAAGCCCAGGAAGGCCGCCTGCCGGACAGCCTGGTGGCATGCATCGGCGGTGGCTCCAACGCCATGGGCCTGTTCCACCCATTCCTGGACGACACCAGCGTCGAGATCATCGGCGTTGAAGCCGCCGGCCACGGCATCGAGACCGGCAAGCACGCCGCCAGCCTCAACGGTGGCGTACCGGGCGTGCTGCACGGCAACCGTACCTTCCTGCTGCAGGACGACGACGGCCAGATCATCGACGCCCACTCGATTTCCGCCGGCCTCGACTACCCCGGCATCGGCCCGGAACACGCCTGGTTGCACGATATCGGCCGCGTCCAGTACACCTCGGTGACCGACGATGAAGCCTTGGACGCGTTCCACAAATGCTGCCGCCTGGAAGGGATCATTCCTGCCCTGGAAAGCGCCCATGCCCTGGCCGAAGTGTTCAAGCGCGCACCGACCCTGCCGAAGGATCACCTGATGGTGGTCAACCTGTCCGGCCGTGGCGATAAAGACATGCAGACCGTGATGCACCACATGGAACAGTCTCAGCAGGAGAAACACTAAATGAGCCGCCTGCAAACCCGCTTTGCGCAACTCAAGGAACAAAACCGCGCCGCCCTGGTGACCTTCGTCACGGCCGGTGACCCGGGTTATGACACCTCGCTGGCGATCCTCAAGGGCTTGCCCGCTGCGGGCGCCGATGTGATCGAGTTGGGCATGCCCTTCACCGACCCGATGGCCGACGGCCCGGCCATCCAACTGGCCAACATCCGCGCACTGGAAGCCAAGCAGAACCTGCTGAAAACCCTGCAGATGGTGCGAGAGTTCCGCAAGGACAACAACGACACCCCGCTGGTGTTGATGGGCTACTTCAACCCGATCCACAAATACGGCGTGCCTAAGTTCATCGCTGACGCCAAAGAGGCCGGCGTCGACGGCCTGATCGTGGTCGACATGCCGCCCGAGCATAACGGCGAGCTGTGCGACCCGGCCCAGGCTGCGGGTATCGACTTTATTCGCCTGACCACGCCGACCACCGATGACGTGCGCCTGCCGACCGTGCTCAACGGCAGTTCCGGGTTCGTGTACTACGTATCCGTGGCCGGTGTGACAGGCGCTGGCGCCGCGACCCTGGAACACGTCGAGGAAGCCGTGACCCGCCTGCGTCGGCATACCGACCTGCCGATCAGCATCGGTTTTGGTATCCGCACACCGGAACAGGCGGCCGCCATCGCGCGCCTGGCCGATGGCGTGGTGGTGGGCTCGGCCCTGATCGATCACATCGCCAATGCCAGTAACGATCAACAAGCAATCGATGGCGTATTGAGCCTGTGCGCGGCGCTGTCGGAAGGTGTGCGCAACGCCCGTAAGTAAGCGCCATGTAGCGAGAGGTAAAGTTCCTGATACAGAGGAATCAACGCGCGCAATCACGGCCTAAACAGCAAGACCAAGGGATTTCGAACCGCGTTCGAGATCCCTTTTTTGTATGTGTGCCCTGAGGAATACCCGATGAAAATGCCCAAATCCGTGATTGCAGGTCTTGGTGTGCTGGTGCTTGGCGCCAGCGCCCTGGTGCAAGCCGCGCCGCCTGACCAGCGGGGTGACGACCGTGGCGGCCCGCAGGGCCAGCACGAGCAACGGGGCGACGACCATCGCGGCCCGCAGGACAACCGTCGCGGAGGCCCGCCCCAGGACTTCGGCCCGGTACGCCAGATCATTCACGATAACCACGGCCAGTTCTCCCGTGGCGCACCGCCGCCGCCGAATGTGCGCCTGGTGCGCGGCCAACCCCTGCCGCGCGGCTACTACGGCGAGCGCCTGGACAACCGTGCGCTGGCGCGCCTGCCGGTGTACCCGGGTTATGAGTGGCGCCGTTCGGGGCCGGATGTGGTGTTGATCGCGGTGGGTACCGGTATCGTCTATGAAATTCTGGACGGCGTGCTGAACTGATCCGGGCTTTTTCCATATAGGCTAGGCTTGAGGGGGAACACACCCCCTCAACACACTTCGTGCCTATTGCCGTCTAACCACCTCTGCAAGTCACGCCTTCTTGCGTTGCCGGTCGTTAAGTTAGCTGCATCAGAAGTCATTATCGTCTCCCAGGAGTCCATCATGGCATTTGATCTCATCACCCCCTCGGACCGTCGTCATTCCACGTTGCAAAAGGGTTTCAACCTGCGCTGGCCATTGGGCAACGTCCAGGGCGAGTCTTCACCCAACGGCGCCAGCCAGATCTACCTCTGCCACACCCCACAAGACATCATCGACGCAGCCGCCCAGGCCCTGGCTGTGCCCAATGGCCGTATCACGGTGCGCAGCGGCGGGCATTGCTATGAAGGATTTGTCTCTAACAAGATGCCGGATGTGCCAGGCGAGGTGTTGTCGATCCTGGACATCGGCCAGATCAACCAATTGGCCTACGACCCCAACGGCCTGATCAGCTCAGTGCTGGTACCCGCTTCGCCCCATCGCTATGCATTCCGCCTGGAGCCCGGCTGCCAGAACTGGGACACCAGCGTCGCGCTGTACAAATTGGCAGGCAAGGCGCTGCCCAGTGGATCCTGCTATTCGGTGGGACTGGGCGGGCATATCTGCGGCGGCGGCTATGGGTTGTTGTCGCGTAAATACGGGCTGGTCTGCGACTGGCTGGACGGCGTCGACTTGCTGGTCGCCAATGGACCCGGCCCGGGTCTTGAACCTGTCCATGTCTCCCGTAACAGCCTCGACACTGATGAGCTGGACCTGTTCGCCGCCTGTTGCGGCGCCGGTGGTGGGCAGTTCGGCATCATCACCAGTTACTATTTCAAGACGCTGCCGCCAGCCCCGGACGAAGTGCTTTGGCTGCCATTGGAATGGGACTGGTCAGACCTCACACGCGCCGCCCTCGAACGTTTGCTGCACGCCTATCAAAACTGGTTCGTGGACCATCAGGCCGACCCGGCAAGCTGGGGCCTGGCCACCAAACTGGAAATGCGTCATCTGAACACTGGCAACGTGACCCTGGGCATCCACTACGTCGACAAGGACGGGAAGCTCGATGACCTGGCGCCTTTCGACGACTTTGTCAGCAGCATGCAGACCGCGGTGGGTGTCGGTGCGACGGAGTCGCTCCTGCCGTTCCACGTCGCGCATCAGCCACGTGGCGGGCAAAAGGGCCGCTGGGTCGACTCTCTGCAGAGTGCCCATGAGGCCGCCAGGCGCTTGGACTGGCTGTACGCCACCCAATCGCTCAACGGTTCCGGTGACAATCAGCGCGGGCGGTATAAATCGGCGTATCAGAAAGGCGGGTTTACACAGCGCGTGCTGGACGCGATCTGGACGACGCTGACCTTGCCGGACCCCGAGCAATACCTGACCCAGAGCCTGATCCAGATCCAGTCGTTCGGCGGGCGCATCAACCAGATGGACGGCCCGATCCTGGCGCAGACGTCAGCCGCGCAACGCTCCTCGTACCTCAAATGGCAACCGCAGTGTTACTGGCACGCCGACGATGACGCCATCGACCGCGCCCATGCCGACTGGATCCGCGGCCTCTATTACGCTGCATTCACCAACGGTGTTCCCAATGACCCTGAGTTCGAGGGCTGCTACATCAACTACCCCGACCTGGACATGACCCACCTCGGTGGCAATCCCGCGAACCCCAGGAACCCTCTGTGGTATGGAATTTTCTTCCCCAACACGATCATCGAGAACCGCCTGCGCCGAACCAAGCAACGCTGGGATCCATTGAATGTGTTCCGTAACGAAATGTCGGTGCCCTGAGCCCGGCCAACGGGCGGCCCGCAGGCCGCCCACTGCTTACAGCTCGATCCGCTCGACCTTGCCCACCAGCAGCACATAGGAGAGTGCGCCCAACAGCGCCAGCACGGCGATGTAGGTGATCGCCGGCGCAAACGAATCGCCACTGGCCAGGAAACCGATGACGATCGGCGTGGCAATCGCCGCCAGGTTGCCGATGAAGTTGAACACCCCGCCGGTCAGTCCCAGCAGACGTGCCGGGGCAAGCGTCGAGACCAGCGACCAGGTGATCGAGGCCAGGCCATTACCGAAGAACGCCAGGGCCAGGAAGGCGATGACCAACGGTGTCGATTCGACGAAGTTGGCGCCAATGATCGCCGTAGAGATCAACAGGCCGCTGATGATCGGCAACTTGCGGGCAAACCCCACCGAGGCGCCACGGCGGATCAGCCAGTCGGAAAACAACCCCGAACACAGCACGCCGACGAAAGCCGCGAGGAAGGGCAGTGACGCGAGCATGCCGGACTTGATGAAGTCCATGCCGCGGTATTTCACCAGGTAGGTCGGGAACCAGGTCAGGAAGAACCACAACGTGGAGTTCAGGCAGAACTGCCCCAGGTAGATACCCCACAACTTGCGCTTGCTCAGGACGATGCCCAGGTCGACCCAGCTGAAGGGCGCCTTGCTCTTGCTCGCTTGTGCGCTCAAGTCCACCAGCCCGCCACCTTCGCGGATCAATTCGATTTCAGCGGCGTTGACGCCTTTGAAATCACGGGGCTCGCGATACAGGGCATACCAGATTGCCGCCCACAGAATGCCCACGCCACCGGTCACGACAAATACCATGTGCCAGCCGTAATGGTGCTGCAACCAGGCCAGGACCGGCGTCAGGAACGCCAGCCCGACAAACTGCCCGGAGGTGTAGAAGCCAATGGCCGTGGCGCGCTCACGCTCGGGGAACCAGCTGGTGACCACGCGACTGTTGATGGGGTAAGCCGGTGCTTCCAGGGCACCCACCGCCATGCGCAGCACAAACAGCGCAATGAAGCTGGCGGCAAAACCGAGCATCACGGTGGCGATAGACCACAGCAACAGGGCGGCGGTGTAGAGGATACGCGGCGGCACCCGGTCCACCAGCCAGCCGCCGGGGATCTGCATGGCGGCGTACGTCCAGCCGAACGCGGAGAAAATCAGCCCGACATGTACCGGGTCGATACCCAGTTCGCTGGTCAGCGCCGGGGCGGCAATCGACAGGTTGCTGCGGTCGAGGTAGTTGATCACGACGGTGATAAACAGCAGCACCATGATGAAGTAGCGCTTTCGGGTAGGCGTGACTAAAGAAGCCTGCCCGCTCAAGGATTCAGGTTGCATGGTAGGTGCCTCTTCTTATATTTGTTGAGGAAGGGACTTCTGCAGAAACCGGATCAACATGTGGGAGGGGGCAAGCCCTCTCCCACATGTTTGACCGCGTTCTTTCAGGCAGACATCACCACTCGGCAAAGCTGCCGTCGGCGTGGCGCCAGATCGGGTTGCGCCAGCGATGGCCGATGGCTGCGCGTTCGATCACGTATTCCTCGTTGATCTCGATCCCCAGGCCCGGCCCGTTGGGGATTTTCACAAAGCCCTGGTCATAGTCGAACACGCCCGGGTCGCGCACGTAGTCGAGCAGGTCGTTGCTCTCGTTGTAGTGAATGCCCAGGCTTTGCTCCTGGATAAACGCGTTGTAGCAAACCGCATCCAGTTGCAGGCACGCCGCCAAGGCAATCGGGCCCAGCGGGCAGTGCAGGGCCAGGGCCACGTCGTAGGCTTCGGCCATGTTGGCGATCTTGCGGGTTTCGGTGATACCGCCCGCGTGGGAAGCGTCCGGCTGGATGATGTCGACGTAGCCTTCGCTGAGCACGCGCTTGAAGTCCCAGCGCGAGAACAGACGCTCGCCCAGGGCAATCGGGGTGCTGGTCAGCGGCGCCAGTTCCTTGAGGGCTTCGTAGTTTTCGCTGAGCACCGGCTCTTCGATAAACATCAGTTTGTACGGGTCCAGTTCTTTCATCAGCACCTTGGCCATGGGCTTGTGCACACGGCCATGGAAGTCGACGCCGATGCCGACGTTAGGGCCGACCGCATCGCGCACGGCCGCGACGTTGGCCAGGGCCAGGTCGACTTTTTCGAAGCTGTCGACAAACTGCAACTCTTCGGTGCCGTTCATTTTCACCGCAGTAAAGCCACGGGCCACGGCCTCTTTGGCGGCGCGGGCGGTGTCGGCCGGGCGGTCGCCACCGATCCACGAGTACACGCGAATCTTGTCGCGTACCTGGCCACCCAACAGGTCGCTGACCGATACGCCCAGGGCCTTGCCCTTGATGTCCCAAAGCGCCTGGTCGATGCCGGCGAGGGCGCTCATGTGCACGGCGCCGCCACGGTAGAAGCCGCCGCGGTAGAGCACGGTCCAGATATCTTCGATATTGCGTGGGTCCTTGCCGATCAGGTAATCGGACAGTTCCTCGACCGCCGCAGCCACGGTGTGAGCGCGGCCTTCGACTACGGGCTCACCCCAGCCGGTCACGCCCTGGTCGGTCTCGACCTTGAGGAAGCACCAGCGCGGCGGGACGATAAAGGTCGTCAGTTTGGTGATTTTCATCTGTTATCTCTCTTATAGATGCAGCGCCAGGGGCGCGGAACTTGATCTCAGCTCAGGGCTTTCCAGGCGGCGACATAAGCCTGGGCGCGGCTCGCTACCTGATCCACTGTCATACCCGGTTTGAACAACCCGGAACCCAGCCCGAACCCCTTGGCGCCGGCGTCGATAAACACCTGCATGTTGTCCGGGGTAATGCCGCCCACCGGCAGCAGCAACGTGCCTGCCGGCAATACCGCCAGCCACGCCTTGATCACAGAAGGGCCCATTTGCTCGGCCGGGAACAGCTTCAACACGTCGGCGCCTTCATCCAGCGCGGCGAACGCCTCGGTGGGCGTGGCCACCCCCGGCGACAGGTACAGGCCAGCGGCCTTGGCGGCGCGCAGGACCTTGGCATCGCTGTGGGGCATGACGATCACTTGGCCACCAGCGGCTTTCACCTGCTCGACCTGCGCAGGCGTCAACACCGTACCGGCGCCGATCAGGCAATCGGCGGGCAGGCTGTCGCGCAGGGTGCGGATGCTGGTGTAAGGGTCCGGCGAGTTGAGCGGGACTTCGATCACGCGAAAACCGGCGTCGTACAGCACCTGGCCGACCGCCTGGGCTTCGTCCGGGCGCACACCGCGCAGGATCGCGATCAAACCGTTTTGTGCCAGTGCTTGCTTGAGCATGTCAGGCCTCCGTTGCAGGTTGAGTGAGCCCGGCGGCCACTGCCAGTTGCCACAGGCCGCGCTCGGTCGCTTCCTGCGCCAGGCTGACGTGGGCGAAACCGCAGAGGGCGAGGGCGCGTTGGTAGCGCACGCAAAGCGGGCCAGCGCCCACCAGGATGATGGGGATGTGCCGTGCACTGGCTGGCAAGCCGGCCAGTTCATGGCCGATCAGCAGGCCGGACAGGTAATCGGGCTGCTGCTCAGGGGTGAGTTCGGCGGTCAGGCCCAGGGTGCGCGCACTGAACAAGGTCGACAGCACGCCGCGCTGGCCATCGTTCGACAGCGCCACTTGAACGCCGCGGTCAAAAGCCTCGGCCTGGAACTGCGCGGATACCTTTTGCGTACGCCCCAGCAGGCTGTGCTTGCTCAGCACCGCGAACAGTTCACCGGTCATGAAGGTATCGAAGTGGGTGATGCAACCTTCCACCACCTCGACCCATTTGGAATGGCTGCCGGGCAGGCCGATCAACATTTCACCGTTGGCCGACAGGCTTTGCAGCACACCCAGCACCTGGGTTTCTTCACCGCGCATCACATTGGGCAAACCGACCTGCTCGATCACGCCGGGCACGATATGCACATCGACGCCGCGCAGGCTGCGCACCGTGTGCAACGCCTGGCCCAGGCTGGCGACGTCGACCGGCGTATTGCGATATGCCGCCTCGCTCCAGCCCTGGGCGCTGCCGACCATGCCGCAGGCGATCACTGGAAGATGGGGTTGGGCGTCGAGCCAGTCGCCGCATGCCGCATCGAACGCCAACTCGAAGCCATCGCTGCAGTGCACACCGCCGATGTCCCGGGGCTCACTGGGCAAATGCATGATGCCCGACGCCAGCGAGCGCTGTTCCAGCACGACGCCTGCGGGCCCGAGTTTATAAGCACGAAGGGAGCTGGTCCCCCAATCGAGCGCGATCAATTGCGCCTGCATCGCTTCACCTGAAATGAGTGGGTGCTGAAAAAAGCAGATGGGCGAATATAAACCTATGACCGGCAATATCTCAATATATAAATAACAGTCCCATATATTGAGACAAGACAAGATAAATCCTACAACTTCCTCGCCTTTTACTGCGGGAAGGGGCGGTTTTTATCTGATAAGGGGAGGTTAAAAAACCGACAGGTCCAGCTCGCGCATCGCACCCATCCAGATCGCGTGATCGGTGTGATCCTTCAGCTCATCGCCGGTTTCGGGGTGCAGGAACACCACCAGCCCATTGCGATGCAGCGCCAGCCACGGCAGCACCACACCAATGTACTCGGCATCGAACGCCAGCTGGCAGCTCCAGTCCGGGTGCGGGCCTACGGGCCGTTCATGCACACGGCCCATACGCAGCGGGAACAGTTTCGCGCCGTCTTCACATAGGGTGCGCGCCTGGTCGATGGTGCTGGCGTCAAAGTAGATATGGGCATGGTAGCCCTTGATACGTTGCATGACGGACTCCGGATCCAATGTGCGGCAAATCCTAGACCGCAATCGATGGCAGGGCCAGTCCGGTCAGGGACTGCGCGCTGCTGGCCTGTTCTGCCTGCAACCAGTCGACGAAACGTTCGACCAACTGCCCACGCCGCTTGCGCTGGGGCTGCACCACGTAATAGCCAAAGCGCGAAATCACCGTGTTGCCGATCGGTCGGCACAACCAGTTCTGTTCCAGCAGGTTATCCACCAAATGGCGCCAGCCGATCGCCACCCCTTGGCCGGCAATCGCTGCCTGGATCAATAAGGTGTAGTTGTCGAATCGCAGCTGGCCGGGCGTGGGTGCGGCGGTGATACCCAGCTCGCGGAATACACCACTCCAGTCGAACCACTGGCTGTTGTTTTCCTGGCGCAGGTGCAGCAACGGGTAGTCGGGCAAGGTGTGCACAGTCAAAGGCCTGGCCTGCTCCTTGAGCCATTGCGGGCTGCACACCGGGAACACTTCCTCGTTGAACAGCCAAAGGCTGTCGCCCTGCTTGAAGCGACCATCGCCAAACAGCACTGCCACATCGATGTCACTGCGCAGTGTCGCGTGGTTGCGCTCGCTGGTCACCAGGCTCACGTCCACCTGCGGGTTGGCGGCGTGGAAGCGATGCAGGCGCGGCATCAGCCAATAGGCGGCGAACGCAAAGTCTGTGGCCACTTGCAGCACTTCGTGCTGGTCCTGCTGGGTAATCACACTGAGGCCCTGGTTGATGTTCTGCAAACCGCCTTGCACATGCTCGAACAGCAGGGCGCCGGCGTCGGTCAGTTCGATGCCCCGATAGATGCGGTCAAACAGGCGGATCGTCAGTTGTTCTTCAAGGCGCTTGATCTGCTGGCTGATCGCCGGCTGTGTGGTACCCAGCTCCATCGCAGCGGCGGTAAAGCTGCGATGGCGCGCGGCCGTCTCGAATGCGCGTAGCAGGTCGAGGGACAGGTCTCCAAGGGCTTCATACATAAGCTGCGCTTATCCTAGACATTGCTCGTCATGGGCTTTACCCCATTTTCCATGGGCTGCATGCTCATTCGCATAAACACTGCCTATGGAATGCCGAAGACCCATGAAGCGCAAGAACATTCTTTTCATCATGGCCGATCAAATGGCCGCGCCGATGCTGCCGTTCTACGGACATTCCCCCATCAAGCTGCCGAATTTGAGCCGCCTCGCCGCACAGGGCGTGGTGTTCGACGCGGCCTATTGCAACAGCCCACTGTGTGCCCCCTCACGCTTCACCCTGGTCAGCGGCCAATTGCCGAGCAAGATCGGCGCCTACGACAACGCGGCGGATTTTCCCGCCGATGTGCCGACCTATGCCCACTACCTGCGGCGCCTCGGTTATCGCACCGCGCTGTCGGGCAAGATGCACTTCTGCGGCCCCGACCAACTGCACGGCTATGAAGAACGCCTGACCAGCGACATCTACCCCGCCGACTATGGCTGGGCAGTGAATTGGGATGAGCCGGACGTACGCCCCACCTGGTACCACAACATGTCCTCGGTGCTGCAAGCCGGCCCGTGCGTGCGTACCAACCAGCTGGATTTCGACGAAGAGGTGGTGTTCAAGGCCCAGCAGTACCTGTTCGACCACATCCGCGAAGACGGTGACCAGCCGTTCTGCTTGACCGTGTCGATGACCCATCCCCACGACCCGTACACCATTCCCAAGCCGTTCTGGGACCTGTACGACGACAACGACATCCCTTTACCTGCAACGCCGAACCAGGAAGATCTCGACCCGCATTCCCAGCGTCTGCTCAAGGTCTATGACCTGTGGGACAAGCCGCTGCCTGTGGATAAGATTCGCGACGCCCGCCGCGCCTACTTCGGCGCGTGCAGCTACATCGACAGCAATGTCGGCAAGCTGCTGCAGACCCTGGAAGACACCGGCCTGGCCGACGACACCATCATCATTTTCTCCGGCGACCACGGCGACATGCTCGGTGAACGCGGCCTCTGGTACAAAATGCACTGGTTTGAAATGGCCGCCCGCGTGCCGCTGCTGGTCAGTGCGCCGGGGCAATTTGCGCCGGGCCGCGTAACCCAGGCAGTGTCCACCGCCGACCTGCTGCCGACCCTGGTGGAACTGGCCGGCGGCGAGCTGGACCCGCGCCTGCCCCTGGACGGCCGCTCGCTGGTCCCGCACTTGCAGGGGCAGGGCGGGCATGACGAAGTCTTTGGCGAATACATGGCCGAAGGCACCATCAGCCCATTGATGATGATTCGCCGTGGCGCCTACAAATTCATCTACAGCGAAGACGACCCTTGTCTACTGTTCGATGTGCACAACGACCCGCACGAGCGGGAAGACCTCAGCCAGTCACCGGAACACCGGCCACTGTTCGAGGCGTTTTTGAATGAGGCGCGGGCCAAGTGGGACATCCCGGCGATCCACCAGCAGGTGCTCGCCAGCCAACGCCGTCGTCGCCTGGTATTCGAGGCGCTGACCCAAGGCAAGCTGAAGAGCTGGGATCACCAGCCACTGGTGGACGCCAGTCAGCAATACATGCGCAACCATATCGACCTCGACGACCTGGAGCGCAAGGCACGTTATCCACAACCCTGCCAAAACCAATAAATACAGAGGGAAGGCCATGCAAAAGTTAACTGCAGTAGTGGGCATGTTGGTGCTAAGTAGTGCCAATGCGTATGCGGACACCCGCTGTGAGACCGTGAAGATGGCCGATCCAGGCTGGAGCGACATTGCCGCCACCAACGCCATTACCGGTTTCCTGCTGAACGGCATGGGCTACAAGGCCAAGGTCGACACCCTGGCGGTGCCGATCACCTTCGGCGGGCTCAAGGACGGCCAGGTGGATGTGTTCCTGGGTAACTGGATGCCGGCGCAGCAGGGCTTCTACGACAAGTTCGTGGCCAACGGCGATGTGGTGCAGTTGGCGAAGAACCTCGACGGCACCGAGTTCACTCTCGCCGTGCCGGATTATGTGTGGGATGCCGGGGTGCATGACTTTGCCGACTTGAACAAATTCGCCGACAAGTTCGACAAGAAGATCTACGGCATCGGCTCGGGCGCGCCGGCAAATATCTCGCTGCAGGAGATCATCAAGAAGAATGACTTCGACCTTGGCCAGTGGAAGCTGATCGAGTCCAGCGAGCAGGCAATGCTGGCGGAAGTGTCACGGGCGGTGAAGAAGCAGAAATTCGTCACCTTCCTCGGCTGGACACCGCACCCGATGAACGTGCAACTGAAAATGCACTATCTCAAAGGCGGCGAGAAATACTTCGGTGACACCGGCAGTGTGTATACCTTGACCCGCAAAGGGTATGCGCAGGCCTGCCCTAACGTTGGCAAACTGTTGACCAACCTGAGTTTCACCCAGGAGATGGAGAACAGCATCATGGCTGAGGTGGCCAACAACAAGGTCAGCAATGCCGACGCGGCGAAGGCGTGGATCAAGGCGAACCCGGCTGTATTGGACAAATGGCTCGACGGTGTGAAAACCGTGGATGGCAAGGACGCGTTGCCGGCAGTAAAGGCCAAACTCTAGGGCCTTGCGCTATTCCAATGTGGGAGGGGGCTTGCTCCCGATAGCGGAGTGCCAGTCAGAGAGATTTAGACGGGTCCACCTATATCGGGAGCAAGCCCCCTCCCACAAGGACCAGTGTGTACTGATACCCTGAGTCAAACCTTTTCAGCCGAGTTATAAATGCCCCGGCCCAACCGCCATACACTCTTCCCCTTCCTCCGCTGGCTCCCGCGTCAAACCCGCGCCAGCGTCGGCCGGGACGCGCTGGTCGGCCTCAGCGGTGCCGTGCTCGCGCTGCCCCAGTCGATTGCCTACGCGCTGATCGCCGGTCTCCCACCGGAGTACGGTCTGTATGCCGCCATCATCCCGGTGCTGATCGCCTGCCTGTGGGGTTCATCCTGGCACCTGATCTGTGGCCCCACGGCAGCGATTTCCATCGTGCTGTACGCCAGCGTCAGCCCGTTGGCCGTGCCGGGGTCTCAGGACTACATCACCCTGATCCTGTTGCTGACATTCCTCGCCGGGGTATTCCAGTGGCTGCTGGGCATGCTGCGTTTTGGCGCGCTGGTGAACTTCGTCTCGCATTCGGTGGTGCTGGGTTTCACCCTCGGTGCCGCCGTGGTGATCGCCCTCGGGCAGCTGCCCAATCTGCTTGGCCTGGATTTACCGAGCCAGGCCACAGCGATCAATAGCCTGCTGGCGCTGATCGACCACGCTGGCGAGTGGGACCACGCCTCCCTCGCCCTTGGACTCGGTACTTTGCTGGTGGGCGCGTTGCTCAAATACCTTGTGCCTCGCTGGCCAACGCTACTGATCGCACTGACCCTGGGTAGCCTGGCAACGTGGCTATGGCCGGCGATGTTCGGGCATGTGGCGCTCGTCAGTTCGTTTATCGGCAAGCTGCCACCGTTCAGCCCGCTGCCGCTGGATCCGGACATGATCCTGCGCCTGCTGCCCAGCGCCGTTGCGGTGGGCATGCTGGGGCTGGTGACCAGCCTGTCGATTGCCCGTTCGCTGTCGGCCCGTTCGCAACAATTGCTCGATGCCAACCAGGAAGTTCGCGCCCAGGGTTTATCCAATATCGCTGGCGGATTTTTCTCCGGGTATCTGTCGGCAGGGTCGTTCACCCGCTCCGGCCTCAGCTATGAGTCGGGCGCCTGTTCGCCGTTGGCCGGGGTGTTTTCCGCAGTATGGGTGGCATTGTTTGCGCTGTTTGGCGCCGCATTGATCGCACATATTCCGATCCCGAGCATGGCCGCCAGCATCTTGCTGATTTCCTGGGGCCTGGTGGATCGTCGGGGTATTCGTGCGTTGTTCCGCGTGAGCCGCGCAGAGTTCGTAGTGATGAGCCTGACCTTTGTCGCCACCTTGTTGCTGGAGTTGCAAACGGCGATTTATGCGGGGGTGTTGGCGTCGTTGTTTTTCTACCTTAAGCGCACGTCGCAGCCACGGGTACAGCAATGGCGTGATGGGGAAGAGGATGTGTTGCGCGTCGGCGGGTCGATCTTCTTTGGCGCCAGCCATTACCTGCAAGTACGCCTGCAAAGCTTGCAGGGTGAACGGGTGGTGATCGAGGCGCAGCAGATCAACTTTATCGACTATTCCGGGGTGGAGATGCTGCACCAGGAGGCGCGTCGTTTAAGCGGGCTGGGCCGTAGCCTGACATTGCGCCGCGCCAGGCCGCAGGTGGTGGACGAGTTGAAAAAACTGGAGGGGGCCGATAAATGCCCCATCCAGTTTGAAGATTGATTACTGCGCCAACTGCCGGCGCAGTTCAGCCAACACCGGCGCCGAATCCGGACGAACACCACGCCACAGAAAGAACGCTTCGGCCGCCTGCTCCACCAGCATGCCCAGGCCATCCATCGCCACGGCTGCGCCTTGCTCACTGGCCCAACGGCAGAACGCAGTCGGTTCCTTGGCGTACATCATGTCGTAGCAAAACGTCTTGCCCGGTTCGATCAGGCTGCCGGCAATCGGCGGTACATCGCCTGACAGGCTGGCGGACGTGGCATTGATGATCACGTCCACCGGCTCACGCAGCCAGTCGAAACCACTGGCGGACACCGGGCCCAGGTCGTCGAACAGCTCGGCGAGCAATTCGGCTTTTTCCACGGTACGGTTGGCGATGATCAACGAAGCGGGACGTTCAGCCAGCAACGGCTCCAACGCGCCCCTTACCGCGCCACCCGCGCCCAGCAACAGGATGCGTCTGCCTTGCAGATTCAAGCCGGCGTTTACCGCCAGGTCACGCACCAGGCCGGCGCCGTCGGTGTTGTCGCCGAGCAACGTGCCGTCAGCGAGTTTGCTCAAGGTGTTCACCGCCCCGGCGCGCTGGGCGCGTTCGGTGAGGCTGTTGGCCAGGCGATAGGCGTCTTCCTTGAACGGCACGGTGACGTTGGCACCTCGGCCCTGTTGGAAAAACTCACGGGCACAGCCGGTGAAATCCTCCAGGGGCGCGAGCAAGGTGCTGTAGTCAAGTTGTTCGCCAGTCTGCTCGGCGAACATACGGTGAATCAGCGGCGACTTGCTGTGGCCGATGGGGTTGCCGAACACCACATAACGATCCATCAAACAGCCGCCTTAGGCGCGGCGATGCCCAGCCAATCGCGGTCTTGCAGGAAGTAGTCGGTTAGGCGTGCTTCTTCGCTGCCGGCCTCGGCTTTCCAGTCGTAGCTCCAGCGCACCTGGGGCGGCAGCGACATCAGGATCGACTCGGTACGCCCGCCCGATTGCAGGCCGAACAGGGTGCCACGGTCGTAGACCAGGTTGAATTCAACGTAGCGGCCGCGACGGAATTCCTGGAACTGGCGTTGCTGTTCGGTATACGCGCTGGCTTTGCGACGTTGCACGATCGGCAGGTAGGCGTCGATGTAGGCGTCGCCGATGGCGCGGATGAAGGCGAAGCAGGTGTCGAAGTCCCACTCGTTCAAGTCGTCGAAGAACAGGCCGCCGATACCACGGGGCTCGTTGCGGTGCTTGATGTGGAAGTAGGTATCGCACCAGGCCTTGTAGCGCGAGTAAACGTCCGGGCCAAACGGCGCGCAGGCCTGCTCGGCCACGCGATGCCAGTGAATGCAGTCTTCTTCGTTGCCGTAGTAGGGCGTGAGGTCGAAGCCGCCACCGAACCACCACACCGGCTCTTCGCCTTCTTTTTCGGCGATGAAAAAACGCACGTTGGCGTGGGACGTCGGCACGTGTGGGTTGTGCGGATGAATCACCAGCGACACGCCCAGGGCTTCAAACCCGCGACCGGCCAGCTCGGGGCGATGCGCACTGGCTGACGGTGGGAGGCCGCTGCCGAACACGTGGGAAAAGTTAACGCCGCCCTTTTCGATGACCGAGCCGTTCTCGATCACACGGGTGCGACCGCCGCCGCCGGCAGGCCGGGTCCAGGCGTCTTCGATAAAGCGAGTGTCCGTCTCGAAGGTTTCCAGGGCGCTGCAAATGCGGTCTTGCAGGTCGAGCAGGTAGGCTTTGACAGCCTCGGTGCGAGTAGTCATGACATCACCTTGAATCGGGCAAAGCTACGCGAAGCCACAGGGCGTCGGCGGCAAATGGGCGCACAGGATACCACTGCGCTTAGATAGCACTGCACATAGCACTGCACTTAGGAGCGCCACAGTTGACGAAGATCAAGCTTAGGAGTCCGATAGGGGGCTACGCGAATTCGACCTCAGGAGAAGTGCAGATGGCCAAACGTATCCAGTTCAGCGCCCATGGCGGCCCCGACGTACTTGAATATGTGGACTACACACCGGCAGAGCCGGGCCCGCAGCAGGTTCGAGTGCGTAACGAGGCGATTGGCCTGAATTTCATCGATACCTATTTCCGCAGTGGCCTTTACGCGCCGCCGGCCCTGCCATCGGGGCTGGGCGCAGAAGGCGCCGGGGTGGTTGATGCGGTGGGCAGCGAAGTCACGCAATTTAAAGTCGGCGATCGCGTGGCCTACGGCAGCGGCCCACTCGGGGCCTACAGCGAATTGCACGTGCTGCCTGCCGCCAACCTGGTACACCTGCCGGACGACATCAGCTTCGAACAAGCCGCCGGCGCCATGCTCAAGGGCCTGACCGTGCAATACCTGCTGCGCCAGACCTATGAGCTCAAAGGTGGCGAGACCATCCTGTTCCACGCCGCCGCCGGTGGCGTGGGCTCCCTGGCCTGCCAATGGGCCAAGGCACTGGGCGTGAAGCTGATCGGTACCGTGAGCTCGCCAGAAAAAGCCGCCCTGGCCAAATCTCTCGGCGCGTGGGAAACCATCGACTACAGCAAGGAAAATGTCGCACAGCGCGTGCTGGAATTGACCGACGGCAAAAAGGTGCCTGTGGTCTACGACGGCGTCGGCAAAGACACCTGGCTGACCTCATTGGACAGCGTGGCGCCACGTGGCCTGGTGGTGAGCTTTGGCAACGCGTCGGGCGCGGTGGATGGGGTGAACCTGGGGATACTCGCGGCCAAAGGCTCGCTGTACGTGACACGGCCGACCCTGGCGACCTACGCCAACAATCCGGCGAACTTGCAGGTGATGGCGGATGATCTGTTTTCGATGATCAAGAGCGGCAAGGTGCGCATTGATATCAACCAGCGGTATTCGCTGGCGGACGCGGCGAAGGCACAGACGGAGTTGTCGGGGCGGCGTACCACTGGGTCGACCATTCTGTTGCCTTGAGGGCCTCTTCGGGGGCGGTGCAACGATTCCACTTGCCCCCGATAGGCGCGACGCGGTCTCAGGAAGGCCGCACCACCTCACCCGTTGCCAAATCGCGAATCAGGCTCGGGTTCTTGCGCCCACCCAGGGCACCACCCAGAACCAGATCCACCTGCCCGCGAAAGTACTGCTCCACACGAATCCGCGTGCGCGCCGCCGGGCGGCCCTGGGGGTTGGCTGAGGTGGAAATCAACGGTCCCACCAGCGCGCACAAGTCCCGTACCAGCGGATGATCGCTCACCCGTAGCGCCACCGTGTCGTGCACACCGGTGACCCATTCCGGCAACAAATCCTGATGCGGCACCAGCCACGTATTCGGTCCGGGCCAGGTGCTGGCCATGCGTTCGATCCAGGTATCCGGGAAGTCTTCGAACAGAAAGTCGAATTGGCGAATATTGTCTGCCACCAGGATCAGGCCCTTGTCCACCGAACGGTTCTTGATCGCCAGCAGCCGATCCACCGCCTCTTCGTTCCATGGATCGCAACCCAGGCCCCAGACCGCTTCGGTTGGATAGGCAATCACCGCGCCTGCGCGAATTTCTCGTGCGGCTTCCAGCACACGCCACCTGTTGACCATTATTTACTCTCCGGACTAAAGCTCTGGGCAGTTTACCGATCTTCTTTACAAAACCTAGTTCCAAAAAGCTGGCCGCTACAAAAGCTGGCCACGCGCAAGCCAGCGCCCGCTTTCGCAGATCACCAGGCCTTCAAGTTCCAACTCCGTGAGGGTCGCCAACACCTGGGCCAACGGCCGCCCACTGACCAGCGCCAGGGCTTCGCTGGTATGGGGCGCCGCGTGCAACAGCGCCACCAACGGATGTATCACAGGCATCGGCGCCGGGCGCGACAATGCCTGCCAACCACGCAAGCCTTCGAGGATGTGTTCAATGGTTTCCACCAGCATCGCACCATCACGGATCAACTGGTGACACCCCTTGGCCCCGGGATGATGGATGGAGCCCGGGATTGCATACACCTCGCGCCCTTGCTCGGCCGCGAGCTTGGCAGTGATCAGCGAGCCGCTGGCCATGCTGGCCTCCACCACCAGCACGCCCAGGGACAGGCCGCTGATGATGCGGTTGCGTCGGGGGAAGTTACCGGCCTGGGGCGCGGCGTCCAGCGGAAACTCGGAAACCACTGCGCTGCCTTGGGCAATCATCGCCGCCGCAAGCCGTCGATGGCGCTGTGGATAAAGATTTTCCAGGCCCGTGCCGAGTACGCCGATTGTATGCCCCCCCACATCCAAAGCGGCTTGATGGGCCGCACCGTCGATACCCAGCGCAAGGCCACTGGTGATGACAAAACCGGCGCTCGCCAGGCTGCGGGAAAATGCAGCGGCCGTGTCCATGCCGGGGCGGGATGCACGGCGGCTGCCGACCATCGCCAGTTGCGGTTTTTCCAGGATCCCGGGGGCGCCGGCGACAAATAAAAGCGGCGGGGCGTCATCTATCTGGGCGAGCAGTGCCGGGTACTCAGGTTGGTCCCACATCAGCAAATGCTGGTCCGGACGTTCCAACCAGGCCAACGCCTGACTGGCACCGTCGCGGATCTCATGGCTACGGCGGGCATCGGCGCTGATGGGTGACAACCCCAAGGAGCGCCACGCGCTGGCCGGGGCACCGATGGCCTTTGAAGCGCTGCCGAACGCTTCGATCAACAACCGAAAACGCTTCGGGCCTACCTCCGGCAGCCTGTGCAGGCGTAGGCGGGCTTCCAGTTCTGAAGGGGAAATTTCATTGCAGTTTTTCGAAAGCATCTGATCATCCTTGACCGGAACAAGCTGTGGATAACTCTGTTGGTAACTTATTTAGGAGGCTATTTATTACGGTCGAGGGGCAGTCTCGAAACGGGGGGATAAGTAGCGATTTCCTCATGGGGTGAATCTCCTTTATTATGTGCGTTCGCGTGAAATGCCAGGGCCTTCGCGGCTTTCGGGCGTTTCACACCGGCCGTATGGGTCCATTCCCACCGCCGATTTGCCTTTACCTCACATGTGCAGCAATTACGCTTATGGCTATTTTGAACATCCTCGAATTCCCCGACTCGCGCCTGCGCACAATCGCCAAGCCGGTGGCCGTAGTGGACGACAAGGTTCGTCAGCTGGTCGATGACATGTTTGAAACAATGTATGAAGCGCCTGGTATCGGCCTCGCCGCCACCCAGGTCAACGTGCATCTGCGCGTCGTGGTCATGGACCTGTCGGAAGATCGCAGCGAACCACGGGTGTACATCAACCCCGAGTTCGAACCGCTGACCGACGAGATGGGCGAATACCAGGAAGGCTGCCTCTCGGTACCGGAGTTCTACGAGAACGTCGAGCGCCCGCTGCGCGTGAAGATCAAGGCCCTCGACCGCGATGGCAAGCCGTTCGAACTGATTGCCGAAGGCCTGCTGGCCGTGTGCATCCAGCACGAATGCGACCACCTCAACGGCAAGCTGTTTGTCGATTACCTGTCCACGCTCAAACGCGACCGGATCAAGAAGAAGCTGGAAAAAAAGCATCGCCAGCAAGCTTGATGCCCTCCTTCCAAAGGCTTGCTGCGGCAAGCCTTTTTCTTTTGTGACTGCTTTTAACCGAGACCTCCCATGACCGAGCCATTGCGCATTGTTTTTGCCGGCACGCCTGAATTTGCCGCCGAACACCTCAAGGCCCTGCTTGCCAGCCCTTATGACATCGTCGCGGTGTACACCCAGCCGGATCGCCCGGCCGGTCGCGGGCAAAAACTGATGCCAAGCCCGGTCAAGCAGTTGGCGCTTGAGCACAACATCCCCGTGCTGCAACCGCCGACCCTGCGCAACGCCGAGGCCCAGGCTGAACTGGCGGCGCTGCAACCGGACTTGCTGGTGGTGGTGGCCTACGGTTTGATCCTGCCCCAGGTCGTGCTGGATATTCCACGCCTGGGCTGTATCAACAGCCACGCCTCACTGCTGCCACGCTGGCGCGGTGCGGCGCCGATCCAACGTGCCGTGGAGGCAGGCGACAGCGAAAGCGGCGTGACGGTGATGCGCATGGAGGCGGGTTTGGACACCGGCCCGATGCTGCTCAAAGTCACCACCCCGATCACGGCCGCAGACACCGGTGGCAGCCTGCACGACCGCCTCGCCGAAATGGGCCCGCCCGCCGTGATCCAGGCCATTGCCGGTCTCGCCGCTGGCACCCTGCAAGGTGAGGTGCAGGACGACAGCCTGGCCACCTACGCCCACAAGCTGAACAAGGACGAAGCCCGCATCGACTGGAGCCGCCCGGCTGTGGAGCTGGAACGCCTGGTGCGTGCCTTCAACCCGTGGCCGATCTGCCACAGCACCCTCAATGGCGAGGCCTTGAAAGTGTTGGCCGCGACCTTGGCCGACAGCAAAGGCACACCCGGTGAAATCATCGGTGCCAGCAAGGAGGGGCTGCTGGTCGCTTGCGGCGAACAGGCGCTGTGCCTGACCCGTCTGCAATTGCCCGGTGGCAAGGCGCTTAGTTTCAGCGATTTGTACAACAGTCGCCGTGAGAAATTTTCCCTGGGCACGATCCTCGGGGTGGCAACCCAATGAACCCACGTCTGGCCGCCGCCAAGGCCCTGGCCGCCGTACTCAACGGCAAGGCTTCGCTGAACAGTTCGCTGCCCACGCAGTTGGACAAGGTCGAAGACCGCGATCGTGGTTTCACCCAGGACCTGGCCTTCGGCACCGCCCGCTGGCAACCACGGTTGTCGGCGCTGGCAGCCAAGCTGCTGCAAAAACCGTTCAAGGCGGCCGATGCTGATGTCGAGGCGCTGCTGCTGGTCGGTCTCTATCAGCTGCTCTACACCCGCGTGCCGGCCCACGCCGCCATCGGTGAAACCGTCGGTTGCGCCGACAAGCTGAAAAAAACCTGGGCCAAGGCCCTGCTCAATGCGGTACTGCGCCGCGCCCAGCGCGAAAGCGAAGCGCTGCTGGCCGAGTTGGAACATGACCCGGTGGTGCGCACCGCTCACCCGCGCTGGCTGCAAAAATCCCTGAAGGCCTTCTGGCCCGAGCAATGGGAAGCCATTTGCGCGGCCAACAACGCGCACCCGCCGATGATCCTGCGGGTCAACCGCCGCCATCACCGCCGTGATGCGTATCTGCACTTGCTGACGAGCGCAGGTATTAACGCTACGCCCTGCGTGTACAGCAGCGACGGCATTGTGCTGGAAGCGGCCACCGACGTGCGCAGCCTGCCGGGCTTCGCCGAAGGCTGGATCAGTGTGCAGGACGAAGCCGCGCAACTGGCCGCCGACCTGCTCGACCTGGCTCCCGGTCAGCGTGTACTGGACGCCTGCTGTGCTCCAGGCGGTAAGACGTGTCACATCCTCGAAGTTGAAAAGGACCTGGCCGGTGTAGTGGCGGTCGATCTGGAAGCCAAGCGTCTGGTGCGTGTACGGGAGAATCTCGCACGCCTGGGCCTCAGCGCCGAGCTGATCGCTGCCGACGGCCGCGACACCGCCACCTGGTGGGACGGCAAACCGTTCCAACGCATCCTGCTTGACGCGCCGTGTTCCGCCACCGGTGTGATCCGCCGTCACCCGGACATCAAGCTCACCCGCCAACCCGACGACATCACCGCCCTGGCGGTGCTGCAAGGCGAACTGCTCGACGCACTGTGGCCGACCCTCGAAGTCGGCGGCATCCTGCTTTACGCCACCTGCTCCACCTTGCCCACCGAAAACACCGAGGTGATCGAAGCCTTTCTCGCCCGCACCAGCGGCGCGCGGGAACTGGACCTCGCCACGGCAGCTGGTATCAAGCAGCCCCATGGCCGCCAGTTACTCGCGCAGGAAGGCGGGCATGATGGTTTCTACTACGCCAAACTGATCAAGATCGCCGCCGCGCGCGGCTGAACGGGTTTAAGGGAGTGACCGGATGAAAATCATCATCCTTGGAGCAGGGCAGGTTGGCGGCACACTGGCCGAACATTTGGCCAGTGAAGCCAATGACATCACCGTGGTCGACACCGATGCCGAGCGCCTGCGCAACCTGGGCGACCGCCTGGATATCCGCACCGTACAAGGCCGGGCGTCGTTTCCCACCGTGCTGCGTCAGGCGGGTGCCGACGACGCCGACATGCTGGTCGCGGTCACCAACAGCGACGAGACCAATATGGTCGCCTGCCAGGTCGCCCACACCCTGTTCCACACCCCGACCAAGATCGCCCGGGTGCGTGAAGCCGCCTACCTGACCCGCGCCGGCCTGTTCGATAACGACGCCATCCCCGTGGACGTTCTGATCAGCCCGGAACAGGTCGTCACCCACTACATCAAGCGCCTGATCGAAATCCCGGGCGCCTTGCAGGTGATCGACTTCGCCGGCGGCAAGGCGCAACTGGTGGCGGTGAAGGCCTACTACGGTGGGCCGCTGGTGGGTCAGCAATTGCGTCAACTGCGTGAACACATGCCGAATGTGGAAACCCGCGTAGCCGCGATTTTCCGACGTGACCGGCCGATCCTGCCCCAGGGCGATACGGTGATCGAGGCCGATGACGAAGTATTCTTCATCGCCGCCAAAGCGAATATTCGTGCCGTCATGAGTGAAATGCGTCGGCTCGATGAGAGCTACAAACGCATCGTCATCGCCGGCGGCGGGCAGATTGGCGAGCGCCTGGCCGAAGCGATCGAGAGTCGCTACCAGGTGAAAATCATCGAGATGAGCCCGGCACGCTGCCGGCATTTGTCCGACACCCTGGACAGCACGGTCGTACTGCAAGGCAGTGCCTCGGACCGCGACCTGCTGATGGAAGAAAACATCGCCGACGCGGATATCTTCCTGGCCCTGACCAACGATGACGAGGCCAACATCATGTCGTCCTTGCTGGCCAAGCGGCTGGGGGCCAAGAAGGTCATGACCATCATCAACAACCCGGCCTATGTCGACCTGATCCAGGGCGGCGATATCGACATCGCCATCAGCCCACAGTTGGCCACCATCGGCACCTTGCTTGCCCACGTGCGTCGTGGCGATATTGTCAGCGTGCACTCCCTGCGCCGGGGGGCGGCGGAGGCCATCGAGGCGATTGCCCACGGTGATTCGAAGTCGAGCAAAGTGATCGGCAAGGCCATCCGCGATATAGGCCTGCCGCCGGGCACCACCATTGGCGCAATCATTCGTGATGAGGAAGTGATCATCGCCCACGACGACACGGTGATCGCCACGGGTGACCACGTGATCCTGTTCCTGGTGGATAAAAAACATATCCGCGATGTGGAGAAGCTGTTCCACGTGGGATTGAGCTTTTTCTGATCAACCGGAGTGACCGACATGCTCGAATCCCTGGAAAAAATGCTCGCCAAGGGTGTGGATAATTCCCTGCTGCGCTTTGGGCTGGGCAAGGGTTATCTGGACCTGAAGGACAATGCCAAGGCGGCGGAGCATTTGCACAAATGCGTCGAGTTCGATCCGAAGTATTCGGCGGCGTGGAAGTTGTTGGGCAAGGCGCAGCTGGGGCAGGGTGATAACGCCGCGGCGCGACAGGCGTGGGAGAAGGGCATCGAAGCGGCCCAGGCCCATGGCGACAAGCAGGCCGAGAAAGAAATGACGGTGTTCCTGAAGAAACTCGACCGCCAAAGCTAAGCAGATCGAAAATGTGGGAGGGGGCTTGCTCCCGATAGCAGTGTGTCAGCCAATGCATAGTTGACTGAACCACCGCTATCGGGAGCAAGCCCCCTCCCACATTTAGTCAGCAGTGGGTCAGTACCACCGCTCTTCACCCGGCGGGCGTTTCTTGAAGCGCTTCATGCTCCACATGTACTGGCTCGGGTAGGCGCCGACATAACGCTCCACCACTTTGCTCATCGCCGCGCAGGAGGTGGCGGTGTCGGTGCTGTACATGTCTTCCGGCGCCGCTTCCAGGATCACTTTGTAGCCCGAACCGTCCGGCAGCCGCAGCGCATGCAGGAACACCCCCACGGCCTTGTGGCCGGCGAGCATGTTCGGCACGAACTTGCTGGTGAGCGCCTGGGTGGCGAAGAACGGCACGAAGATCCCTGCGGACTCGGCCGGCTCCGGGTCGGCCGGAATACCCACCTGGCCGCCCTTGCGCACTTCCTTGATCACACTGAGGATGCCTTCCTTGGTGGACGCCGCCACGCGGTTACCCAGTTGTACGCGCTGCTTGCGCAGCAACTCGTCCACTGCCTTGAGCTTGGGCGGGCGGTAAAAAATGATCGGTTTGCACTGGCTGCAATAGAAGTGGTTCAACACCTCCCAGTTGCCCAGGTGGCTGGTGATGCCGACCACACCTTTGCCCGAGGCCAGGGCTTCGTGCAGCACCTCAAGGCCTTCGACTTCACGCACCAGGTCGATGGAGCGCTGGGCCGGCCAGATCCAGGCGCAGGCGCTTTCGGTCAGGGACTTGCCGATGTCCTTCAGGCTCTGGCCAACCAGGCGCTCGCGCGCGGCGGGGTCCATGTCCGGGAAGCATTTAGAGAGGTTGATCCGCACCGTGTCACGGGAGCGGTTAGGGGTTTTCCACATGATCCAGCCGATGGCCGTGCCGACCGCTTGAACCGCGCGCCAGGGCAATAGGGCAAACAACCGAAGAGCGCCTACCAGCAAGGCGCCTTTAAACTTTTCCACAGGTCACTCCTGATCGTGTGTGGTGCGCAAAGCCGCCATTCTAACCGGCGTTGGCCAAGTCCGCGTAACGGTCGCAGTCCTGGGTGTGGTCCATGACCATGCCCGAGGCCTGCATGAACGCGTAACAGATGGTCGGGCCGACAAAGGTGAAGCCGGCTTTCTTGAGTGCTTTGCTCATGGCTTCAGCCTCCGGCGTAATCGCAGGCACTTCGCTGCGGTCCTTGAAATGGTTGACCTTGGGCACGCCGCCGACAAACGACCAGAGCCACCCCACCGGATCTTCAAGCGCCAGCCAGGCTGCGGCGTTGCGCCGGGTGGCGTTGAGCTTGAGGCGGTTACGCACAATGCCAGGGTCAAGCATCAGCGCTTCGATCTCGGCATCGGTCAGCTGTGCCAGACGCCGGGCATCAAAACCAAACAAGACCTTTCGATAATGCTCGCGTTTGCGTAAAACGGTGATCCAGGACAGGCCCGCCTGGAACCCTTCGAGCAAAAGCAACTCGAACAAACCCTGCGCATCGCGCAGCGGCGTTCCCCACTCCTGATCGTGATAAGCCATGTACAGCGGATCTTCAGAACACCAAAAGCAGCGTGGCATAAGGCTCCAGGGGATGGTGGCGCGGCCGAATCGGGTATACTCCCGCTCTTTAAATCGCAGCCCAAGTAACAGGTGAATTTCGTGAGCCAGCCTACGCCAGCCGTGCGTACCTTCCAAGACTTGATCCTCGCCCTCCAGCAATACTGGGCCGAGCAAGGTTGTGTGGTACTTCAGCCCTACGATATGGAAGTAGGCGCCGGCACTTTCCACACCGCTACATTCCTGCGGGCCATCGGCCCGGAAACCTGGAACGCCGCTTATGTGCAGCCCAGTCGTCGCCCGACTGACGGCCGCTACGGCGAAAACCCGAACCGTCTGCAGCACTACTATCAGTTCCAGGTAGTCCTGAAGCCGAACCCGGACAACTTCCAGGAACTGTACCTGGGCTCGCTCAAGCACGTGGGCCTCGACCCGCTGGTGCACGACATCCGTTTCGTCGAAGACAACTGGGAGTCGCCCACCCTCGGCGCCTGGGGCCTGGGCTGGGAAGTCTGGCTCAATGGCATGGAAGTCACCCAGTTCACCTACTTCCAACAGGCCGGTGGCATCGAGTGCTACCCGGTGACCGGCGAGATCACCTACGGCCTCGAGCGCCTGGCCATGTACCTGCAGGGCGTGGATTCGGTCTACGACCTGGTGTGGGCTGACGGCCCGTTCGGCAAAGTGACCTATGGCGATGTGTTCCACCAGAACGAAGTGGAGCAATCGACCTACAACTTCGAACACGCCAACGTCGACAAGCTGTTCGAACTGTTCGACTTCTATGAAAGCGAAGCCAAGCGCCTGATCGAACTCGACCAGCCGCTGCCGTTGCCGAGCTATGAAATGGTGTTGAAGGCCTCCCATACCTTCAACCTGCTGGACGCCCGCCGTGCCATCTCGGTAACCGCGCGCCAGCAATACATCCTGCGTGTACGCACCCTGGCGCGTTCCGTCGCCCAAGCCTACCTGCTGGCTCGCGCCAAGCTGGGCTTCCCGATGGCCACCCCGGACCTGCGTGATGAAGTGTTGGCTAAGCTGGAGGCTGCACAATGAGTGCTCAAGATTTCCTGGTTGAACTGGGCACCGAAGAGCTGCCACCCAAGGCACTCAATACCCTGGCCGATGCGTTCCTGGCCGGTATCGAAAAAGGCCTGCAGAGCGCCGGCCTGAAGTTTGAAGCGAAGAAAGTCTACGCCGCGCCGCGCCGCCTGGCCGTGTTGCTGACCGCGCTGGAAACCCAGCAGCCGGACCGCAGCATCAACCTCGACGGCCCGCCACGCCAGGCGGCTTTCGACGCCGAAGGCAACCCGACCCAAGCCGCACTGGGCTTCGCCAAGAAGTGCGGTGTGGAGCTGAGCGAGATCGACCAGAGCGGTCCGAAACTGCGTTTCAGCCAGGTCATCACAGGCAAGCCCACCGCCAGCCTGTTGCCGACCATCGTCGAAGACTCCCTGAACGACCTGCCGATTCCCAAGCGCATGCGCTGGGGCGCGCGCAAGGAAGAGTTCGTACGCCCGACCCAGTGGCTGGTAATGCTGCTCGGTGACCAGGTCATCGATTGCACCCTCCTCGCCCAGAAAGCTGGCCGTGATTCCCGTGGCCATCGCTTCCACCATCCACAAGCGGTGCGCATCACTTCGCCGGCTAACTATGCCGCCGATCTGCGTGCTGCCTACGTGCTGGCCGATGCCAACGAGCGTCGCGAGCTGATCAGCAAGCGCACCGAAGAACTCGCCCGCCTGCAGGAAGGCACCGCCATCGTGCCGCCAAGCCTGCTCGACGAAGTGACCGCGCTGGTTGAATGGCCGGTGCCGCTGGTGTGCTCGTTCGAAGAACGTTTCCTCGATGTGCCGCAGGAAGCGCTGATCACCACCATGCAGGACAACCAGAAGTATTTCTGCCTGCTGGACGTAGACGGCAAGTTGCTGCCGCGCTTTATCACCGTGGCCAACATCGAAAGCAAGGACCCGCAGCAGATCATCGCCGGTAACGAGAAAGTCGTGCGTCCGCGCCTGACTGACGCCGAGTTCTTCTTCAAGCAAGACAAGAAGCAGAAACTCGAAGACTTCAACCTGCGCCTGCAGAACGTGGTATTCCAGGAAAAACTCGGCAGCGTCTACGACAAGGCCGTGCGCGTTTCCAAGCTGGCGGCCTACATTGCCCCACGCATCGGCGGTGATGCCGCCTGGGCTGCGCGTGCAGGCTTGCTGTCCAAGTGCGACCTGGCCACCGAAATGGTCGGCGAGTTCCCGGAGATGCAGGGCGTTGCCGGTTACTACTACGCCCTCAACGATGGCGAGGCGGACGATGTCGCGCTGGCGCTGAACGAGCAGTACATGCCGCGTGGCGCCGGCGCCGAGCTGCCGACCACCCTGACCGGTGCGGCCGTGGCCATCGCCGACAAGCTGGATACCCTCGTCGGTATCTTCGGTATCGGCATGCTGCCTACCGGTAGCAAAGACCCGTATGCCCTGCGTCGCGCGGCCCTCGGCGTGCTGCGTATCCTGATCGACAAGAAGCTCGACCTCGACCTGACCCAGGCCGTGGTGTTCGCGGTCGGCCAGTTCGGTGGCAAGGTCAAGCAAGCCGGCCTGGCCGAGCAAGTGCTGGAGTTCGTGTTCGACCGCCTGCGTGCGCGTTATGAAGACGAAGGCGTGGACGTTTCCGTCTACCTGTCGGTACGTGCCCTGCAACCGGGTTCGGCACTGGACTTCGATCAGCGCGTACAAGCCGTACAGGCGTTCCGTAAGCTGCCGGAAGCCGACGCCCTGGCCGCTGTGAACAAGCGAGTGTCGAACCTGCTGGGCAAGGCCGAAGGCCTGGGCAACGCCGATGTCGACCCAGGCCTGTTTGCCGACGCCAAGGAGTTCTCGCTGAACTCAGCCATTGCCAAGGCAGAGAACGCGGTGAAGCCGCTGATCGCCGAACGCAATTACGCCGAAGCCCTGGCACGCCTGGCGACCTTGCGTGAGCCGGTGGATGCGTTCTTCGAAGCGGTGATGATCAATGCCGAAGATGCCGGCGTGCGGAAAAACCGCTACGCCATGCTGGCGCGTCTGCGTGGCCTGTTCGTCAACATCGCTGACATTTCGACGCTGAGCTGACCATGTTGAAACTGCTGATTCTCGATCGGGACGGGGTGATCAACTACGACTCCGACGCTTACATCAAGTCGGTGGCGGAATGGATTCCACTGCCCGGTTCGATCGAGGCCATCGCGCAGTTGAGCAAAGCCGGCTGGACGGTGGCCATCGCCACCAACCAGTCCGGCATCGCCCGCGGCTATTACGACATCGCCACCCTGGACGCCATGCACGCGCGCTTGCGCACCCTGGTGGCGGAGCAGGGCGGGGAAGTGGGGCTGGTGGTGTACTGCCCTCACGGGCCGGATGAGGGATGCGATTGCCGCAAACCCAAGCCTGGCATGTTGAAAATCATTGCAGAACATTACAAGGTGCCCTTGGCTGGGATATGGTTCGTCGGGGACAGCCTCGGTGACCTGGAGGCGGCCAAAGCCGTCGACTCTCAGCCAGTTTTGGTAAAGACCGGGAAAGGCGAAAAGACCCAGGCGAAAAACCTGCCGGTAGGCACCTTGATTTTTGACGATCTGGCGGCGGTTGCCGCAGAACTTATCAACAACTAGCCGCCCTCGACTTCCTGGCCAAGGACTGTTCGGGAGTGCGCTTTTAACAGGCGGGCCATGTCCCGCAACGGTAAATGCCGCCATGTCGATTTTGCAGGCCATCAGAACCTTTTTCTTTTACCTGCTGCTGGGCACCAGTTCGTTTCTCTGGTGCACCCTGAGCTTTTTTATTGCGCCGTTCCTGCCGTTCAAGGCGCGCTATCGCTTTATCAACGTCTATTGGTGCCGCTGCGCGTTGTGGCTGACCAAGGTGTTCCTGAACATTCGCTTCGAGATCAAGGGCGCTGAAAACGTACCGGACCAGCCGTGTGTGATTCTGTCGAACCACCAGAGCACCTGGGAGACCTTCTTCCTCTCGGCTTACTTCTCGCCATTGAGCCAGGTGCTCAAGCGCGAGCTGTTGTACGTGCCGTTCTTCGGCTGGGCCATGGCCATGTTGCGCCCGATCGCCATCGACCGTGACAACCCCAAGGCGGCGCTCAAGCACGTCGCCAAGAAGGGCGATGAACTGCTCAAGGATGGCGTGTGGGTGCTGATCTTCCCGGAAGGTACGCGGGTACCCTTTGGGACAGTAGGCAAGTTCTCTCGCGGCGGTACCGCATTGGCAGTCAACGCCAACCTGCCGGTGCTGCCGATTGCGCATAACGCTGGCAAGTTCTGGCCGAAGGCGGGCTGGGCAAAACGCGCGGGCACCATCACTGTGGTGATAGGCGAGCCAATGTACGCAGAAGGGGAAGGCCCACGCGCCATTGCCGCGCTGAATGACCGTGCCCAGGCATGGAATGAAGCGCAGCAGCGGGCCATGGGTTCCCTGCCGCCGGAGCCGATTGTGGTGGAGACGCCGGTGGTATGAGCATCTGTGGATAACCTGTGTACGCTTTGTTGGCGAATTGGCTTTTTTTGGTCCTAATAAGTTGATTTAGTTAGATATTTCCAAATCCATCAAAACCGCAAAAAACGTGCATAAGTTTTTTCCGCATTAAAAAACCGGTCCTTGAGACCGGTTTTTTATGCACAGCACAAAGGTACGTTTTAGCCGTCGTCCAGCAAGGGCAGCTGCAGGCTGAAAGAGGTGCCTTTGCCCACGGTGCTTTCACACTCGATACGGCCCCCATGACGCTCCACCACCGCCTTGACCATGCTCAGTCCCAACCCCAGCCCTTCGCTGCCTTGGGCCGAGTCAAAGCGTTTGTACTGGCTGAACAGTTCAGGCAAATCCTCGGCGGCTATCCCTGGGCCCTGGTCGCTGATGCGGCATTCCAGCCAGCCTTGCGCGCTGCTGTGTCGCAGCCGGACAGTGGTACCGGACGGGGAATATTTGATCGCGTTCTCCAGCACATTGAACAATGCGCGGGTGAGCAGCGATTGATCGGCTGACACCATCCCTTCGTCGGCCTCGTCCAGATCGTGGACCAGGTGAATCCCCTTGAGCTGGGCGATCACGGCCACTTGATCAAACGCATCCATTACCAGCATGGCGAACAGCGTAGGCTCGAACTGGTAGCCATCGGCCTCAGCCCTCGCCAGTTGCACAAATGATTCGGTCAGGCTCAAGGCGCGGCGTACTTGTTGCTCTATCTGGGCAAATATCGGCGACTCACTGCCGTGCACATCCAACAGGGCGAGGATCGCCGAGTGGGGTGCACGCAAGTCGTGAGAGAGGAAACGCAGCATGGTTTCCCGATGCTGCTGGGCCTCGCGTTCCTTGCTCAGATCAGTAAGGCTCAACAGCCAGCCAAGCGCGACATCCCCTTCGGCCGGCAGCAAGGGGGCAAGTTCCATGCGCAGGCTGCGTTGATGGATATCACGAAACTCAACGAGTTCCAGTGTCGAGAGGGGGGGGCGTACGCCATTGTGCAGCGGTGGATAACCCAGGTCGGCCAGTTGCTCCAGAAGGTTATGGTTGATCAAGTCATTGCCGAACACTTCCCGGGCGATGCGGTTGGCCAACAGGACATTACCCTGGGTGTCTGTGATCAACGTCGCCACCGGCAGGCATTCCAATCCATCGGCCATAAACCGTCGGGTGTCCCGCGTACGACTGACGGCTTGCTCCAAGGCAAAGATACGGCCCTGCAATACGTCACCCTTATTGGCGGGTGCACGGCGGCGCTCGGGCAAGACTTTGGGTTCGTTATCCAGGCGCGTCAATTCCCAGCCGAAGTAGGCCAGGATCACGCTGAGACGCCGCCAGTTCCAGATCAGATAGCTGAGCAGCAAACCGATCAAGCAGGCCGCAGGCGACCACCAGTAGCCCAGGCGCAACAAGGCCGCTGAACCCACCAAGGCCATGCACATGCACCCCAGGGTCATCCACAGCGCATAGCGTGGGCGGTAGAGCAGCAGGCCCAGCAACATCGCCACCAGGGACGTTGCGATCAGTGCGGCCAGCCAGCCGGGCAAGTCCACAATACTTCGATCTTGCAGCAAGCCATTGAGCACATTGGCCTGGATCTCCACACCCGCTGTGGTGCCGGCCATAGGAGAGAGCGGTGTGACAAAGCGATCGCCCATACCCGACGCTGTCGCCCCCACCAGAATCAGACGGCCCCGCAACCGCTCGGGAGGGACCTCACCACGTAATACGCTGACATAAGACACGCTCGGGAAATGGGTGTCGGCAGCAATAAACGGGATACGGACCGCATGCTCCCGGTGCCAATCCTGGGTGATCGACGGCAGAGGTTCCCCGGGCATCTCGGCCGATTGCCCACTCATCGCGAAAGCCAGCCACGCTAACTGAAGCGCCGTGGCACCGGCTGGCCCCTCCCGCATATACAGCCTGCGGACCACGCCATCGCTATCCGCCTCCACATTGATATGCCCGACACCCTTGGCACATTTGAGCAGTGACAGCATTTGTGCCCCAGACTGGCTGTAGCTGGCCGAATCGTCACGAGCCAAGGGCAACAATACGTTGCCGGCGTTGCACACCGCGTCGACCAGGCGCTTGTCATTGACCGGGTTACCGGGCTCGCTGAAGATCACATCAAACAGGATACCGGCCGGCTGCGCCGCGCTCAGGCGATCGATCAGGTCGGCGTGCACACTACGCGGCCAGGGCCACTGGCCGAGTTTCTTCAGGCTAGGGTCATCGATGGTCACCAGCAGGATGCGCGGATCCACCGGCAGGGGCGCCAGACGTCGAAGGCTGTCGTATAGCGGGTTGTTCAAGGCCAGGCCAGGACTCATCGAGAGGTAGGCAGTGATTGGCAACAGCAGCAAACCGATCCATAACCACTCACGTACCAGACCGTGGAACAGGCGCTGGGCATGGGTGGGTTGGCGCTTTTCGGCCTTTCCCCAGAGCGTCATGGATCAACGCGCCTGAGTTGTTGGCGTGCGATAGAAGATGGCATAGACCCCCGATTCCTCCTCAGGCGTTGCACGGCTTAAGCCGACACACGTACGTGATAGAACGACGCGTTGAGCCTAGTGAAGCTCATTTTCGACGCGGTGGAAAAAAATTCCTGCTGGATGTTCATAACGGCGGGAACTCCAAAGGGCATCCACTATCGGGGCGCAGGAGTTTACGACAGCGCACGCGTCGGCTGATCCTTTTCCTTAACGCCTGGAGCCGGTATCTTTCCCACATAGGTATGGAGAGCTTTCAATGGCGTATTCGCTTATTGATCCCAGCGTACCGAGAGATCCAAGGGGTCGACGAACCTGAGCACAATTCTTCAGATTCATTGACCGGCATCTGCGCAGTACGTGCCCTTCAATACGACTGCCGTACTCTTCGAGAAGAAAGGACCCACCCATGCGTGTCGCAATACTGGATGACGAACCCGCTGAATTGCGACGGGTGGAACAGACACTGCGACAAATCCCCAGCACCGCCGAACAACCCTGGGCACTGCATTGCTTCGAGCGCGGCGAAGACCTGCTGCGTCAGTTGCGTCGGGAGACCTTCGACCTGCTGATACTCGACTGGCAACTGCCCGACATCACCGGTATTGCCTTACTGCGCTGGACCCGTGAACACATGGAGTCGCCACCGGCAGTCATCATGCTCACCAGCCGTGATGCCGAAAGCGATATCGTCAGCGCATTGAACAGCGGGGCCGACGACTACGTCAGCAAACCCTTTCGTCCTAACGAACTGAAGGCACGAGTGACAGCCGTTCTACGTCGGCATGGCCTGCAGAGATCGGCAACCCCTGAAGTGCAGAGTTTCAACGACCTGACCTTCGACGATGCAGAGTTGACCGTCACACGCGCAGGCAAACCGATCAACCTTACCGAGCGCGAATACCGCCTGGCGAGCTGCTTGTTCGCCAATCTGGCTCGGCCGCTGTCGCGTGAGTATCTTTATGAGCGGTTCTGGACCCATGAAGAAATGGTGTCCTCGCGGCCGCTGGATACGCATATCTATCGGCTACGCAACAAGCTCGGGCTTACCGCTGATAGAGGTTGGCAGTTGTTGACGATCTATGGGTATGGGTATCGATTGGAGAGTGTGGCGGCGGCTTCTTCTCATGGATAAAAAACACGATGTTCCACGTGGAGCATTTTGCGGAAGATGATTTCCACGCAATAAAAAAGGCCAACGTTATGCGTTGGCCTTTTTTATTTTGCGCGTCGTACCTGGATCAGAAATCCAGGTTAGACACTGCCAGGGCATTGCTCTCGATGAAGTCACGGCGAGGTTCGACCGCATCACCCATCAGGGTGTTGAAGATCTGGTCTGCGCCAATGGCGTCCTCGATGGTTACGCGCAGCATACGGCGCTGGGCTGGGTCCATGGTGGTTTCCCACAGTTGATCCGGGTTCATTTCGCCCAGACCTTTGTATCGTTGGATCGTATGGCGCTTGGTGCTTTCCGCCATCAACCAGTCCAGGGCTTCCTTGAACTCCTTGACCGCTTTCTTACGCTCGCCACGCTGAATATAAGCACCATCGTCCAGCAGGGTGCTCAGTTGCGCGCCGAGGGTCACAACGGTCTTGTAGTCGTTGCTGCCGAAGAAGTCGCGGTTGAAGGTGACGTAGTTCGACAGGCCGTGGGAGATCAATTCGACCTCTGGCAGCCAGACGTTACGTTCACGGTCTTCACGCAGGCTGGCTTTGTACACCAGGCCGGATTTTTCGACAGTGCGTAGGCGCACTTCGTACTGGGCCAGCCATTCCTGCATGTGTGCGTGGTCGCCCAACTGCTCCAGGCTTACGGACGGCAGGTAGATGAAGTGCTCGGTTAATTCCTGTGGGTACAGGCGCGACAGGCGCTTGAGTGTCTTCATCACCATACGGAAGTCGTTAACCAGACGCTCCAGCGACTCACCGGAGATCCCCGGGGCTTCGTCGTTCAAGTGCAGGCTGGCATCTTCCAGGGCCGACTGCGTCATGTACTCTTCCATGGCGTCGTCGTCTTTGATGTACTGTTCTTGCTTGCCTTTCTTCACTTTGTACAACGGCGGCTGGGCGATGTAGATGTAGCCACGCTCGATCAGCTCCGGCAACTGACGGAAGAAGAATGTCAGCAGCAGGGTACGGATGTGCGAACCGTCGACGTCAGCATCGGTCATGATGATGATGTTGTGATAGCGCAGCTTGTCGATGTTGTACTCGTCTCGGCCAATACCGCAGCCCAGTGCCGTGATCAAGGTGCCGACTTCCTGGGAGGAAATCATCTTGTCGAAACGAGCCTTCTCCACGTTGAGGATCTTACCCTTCAATGGCAGGATGGCCTGGGTGCGACGGTTACGACCCTGCTTGGCGGAACCGCCAGCAGAGTCACCTTCCACCAGGTACAGTTCGGAGAGGGCAGGGTCCTTCTCCTGGCAGTCAGCCAGTTTGCCTGGCAAGCCGGCAATATCCAGCGCACCTTTACGGCGGGTCATCTCACGGGCTTTACGCGCCGCTTCACGGGCACGCGCGGCATCGATCATCTTGCCGACAACCAGCTTGGCTTCGTTCGGGTTTTCCAGCAGGAAGTCGGAGAAGTACTTACCCATCTCTTGTTCAACCGCAGTTTTCACTTCGGAAGACACCAGCTTGTCTTTGGTCTGGGAGCTGAACTTAGGGTCCGGCACTTTCACCGAGATGATTGCGGTCAGGCCTTCACGGGCATCGTCACCGGTGGTGGCGACCTTATGCTTCTTCGCCAGGCCTTCGGCTTCGATATAGGTGTTCAGGTTACGTGTCAGCGCCGAACGGAAACCCACCAAGTGAGTACCACCGTCACGCTGTGGAATGTTGTTGGTGAAGCACAACAGGTTCTCGTTGAAGCTGTCGTTCCATTGCAGGGCGATTTCAACGCCGATGCCGTCTTCACGCTGGATGTTGAAGTGGAACACCTGGTTGACCGCAGTCTTGTTGGTGTTCAGGTATTCAACGAACGCACGCAAGCCGCCTTCGTATTTGAACAGCTCTTCCTTGCCGCTGCGCTCATCCTTGAGGACGATGCCGACACCGGAGTTGAGGAAGGACAATTCACGAATCCGCTTGGCCAGGATGTCCCAGCTGAAGTGGATGTTCTTGAAGGTATCAGCCGATGGCTTGAAATGGATCTGGGTACCGGTGCTTTCACTGTCACCAACGATTTTCATCGGCTCCTGTGGCACACCGTGGACGTAGGTCTGCTCCCAGATCTTGCCACTGCGGCGAACGGTCAGGATCAGCTCTTCGGAAAGAGCGTTCACCACCGACACACCCACACCGTGCAGACCACCGGAGACTTTATAGGAGTTGTCGTCGAACTTACCGCCGGCGTGGAGCACGGTCATGATGACCTCTGCCGCCGAAACACCTTCTTCTTTGTGCACATCTACCGGGATGCCGCGACCGTTGTCGCGCACAGTAATGGATTCGTCCGGATGGATGATGATGCTGATGTCGTCGCAGTGACCGGCCAAAGCTTCGTCGATGGAGTTGTCGACCACCTCGAACACCATGTGGTGCAGACCGCTACCGTCATCAGTGTCGCCAATGTACATACCGGGACGTTTGCGTACGGCATCCAAACCTTTCAGCACTTTAATGCTGGTCGAGTCGTACGTGTTTTCTTCGCTCATGCCTTCACTCCCGATGGTCGTGGGTCTGGGTGATACGGCCTTGTTCCACGTGGAACAAAGCGACTGGCGTTTCCGTCTGCCAGCCTTCCCTCAATAATTCGTGGTCTACACAGGTGATAAACACCTGGCAGCGTAAGTCTTCCAACAAGCGGCATAACGCACGGCGGTGTTGCTCGTCGAGTTCAGACGGCAAGTCATCCACCAGATAAATACACTGACCACGTCGGGCTTGGCTAACCAGATGCCCCTGGGCGATCCGCAGTGCACACACCACCAACTTCTGCTGGCCGCGGGACAAGATATCCGCAGCATTATGTGCGCCTAATCTAAGACGCAAATCTGCCCGTTGGGGTCCGGCCTGGGTATGGCCAATTTGCTGATCCCGCTGCAGGGACGTCGCGAGCACTGCACTCAGCTCACGGTCTTTGTCCCAGCCACGGTAGTAACTCAGCGTCAGCCCCTCGAGATCCAACAACTCACTCAAGGTCTGCTCAAAGACTGGTTTCAAGGCTTTGATATAGGCGCGGCGGTATTCATCTATTTCATCGCTGGCCAGGCACAGTTCCCGGTCCCAGGCCGCTTGCGAAGCGGCGTCAAGTGTACCATGCCGCAGCCATGAGTTCCGCTGCCGCAGGGCCTTCTGCAGGCGCTGCCAAGTGGCCATGAATCGCGGTTCCACGTGGAACACTCCCCAGTCGAGAAACTGCCTGCGGATCTTTGGCGCGCCTTCCAACAAGCGGAAGCTGTCAGGATTGATCAGTTGCAACGGCAGGATCTCTGCCAGTTGCGCAGCACTGCGAGCGTTTTGCCCGTCGATGCGAATCTGGAACTCACCGCCGCGATCACGAGAAATCCCCAGGCTGCTGTGCCCACCTTCTGCCAGTTCGACTTGGCCAAATACCGTGCAGGCCAGTTGTTCGTACTGAATCACCGGCAACAAGCGGGCACTGCGAAAGGAACGGGCAAGCCCTAGCAAGTGGATGGCTTCCAGCACGCTGGTTTTGCCACTGCCGTTGGCGCCGTGGAGGATATTGATGCGGGGGGAGGGGGAGAAGGTCACCGGGTGCAAATTGCGCACCGCGGTGACCGAGACGCGACTAAGGGACATCTAGCTTCTGCTGGGCATGATTACAGGCGCATCGGCATAACGACGTAAGCCGAGTCGTCATTATCGGATTCCTGCACCAGGGCGCTGCTGTTGGAGTCGGACAGGATGAGGCGAACCTGTTCGGTGGTCATCACACCCAGCACGTCCAGCAAGTAGCTCACGTTGAAGCCGATTTCCAAAGTGCCGCCGTTGTAATCGACGCCCACTTCCTCTTCCGCTTCTTCCTGCTCCGGGTTATTGGCCTGGATTTTCAACTGACCGTTGGCCAGTTGCAGACGAATGCCCCGGTACTTCTCGTTGGACAGGATCGCAGTACGGCTGAACGCTTCACGCAGGGCCTGGCGATCACCGATCACCAGCTTGTCCCCGCCTTTAGGCAGAACGCGCTCGTAATCCGGGAACTTGCCGTCGACCAGCTTGGAGGTGAAGGTGAACTCGCCGGTGGTCGCGCGGATATGGTGCTGACCCAGCACGATGCTGACATTGCCATCCGGCTCGGTGAGCAGGCGCGCCAGTTCGAGAATACCCTTACGCGGCACGATCACCTGGTGACGGTCAGGTTGACCGATATCGGCGCGCATCGAGCACATCGCCAGACGGTGACCGTCAGTGGCCACGGCGCGAATGATGCCTTCCGACACCTCCAGCAGCATGCCGTTGAGGTAGTAACGTACGTCCTGCTGGGCCATGGCGAAGCTGGTGCGCTCAATCAGACGGCGCAGTTTGCTTTGCTCCAGGCTGCAGGTCAGTGAGCCGGGGCCTTCTTCCACAGTCGGGAAATCATTGGCCGGCAAAGTAGACAGCGTGAAACGACTGCGACCCGCCTTGACCACCAACTTCTGCTCATCAACCTTGATGTCGATCAGCGCGTCGTTCGGCAGGCTTTTGCAGATGTCCATCAGCTTGCGCGCGGGTACTGTAATCTCGCCAGGTTCAGCGGGTTCTTCCAGTTGCACGCGACCGACCAGCTCGACTTCCAGGTCGGTACCGGTCAGGGACAATTGCTGGCCTTCGACCACCAGCAATACGTTGGAGAGCACCGGCAAGGTCTGTCGGCGCTCGACGACGCCTGCGACCAGTTGCAGGGGTTTCAACAGGGCTTCGCGTTGAATGGTGAAATGCATGGTCTAGTCCCTTGCCTTAATAAGCTGCGCTGGTGTCATCAAGTAGTCAGTGTACGCAGCAGGTTCTTGTAGTCCTCGCGAATATCCGCGTCGGATTCCTTAAGTTCGTTGATCTTGCGGCACGCGTGCAAGACCGTGGTGTGGTCGCGGCCGCCAAACACGTCTCCGATTTCCGGCAGGCTATGGTTGGTCAACTCCTTGGAGAGTGCCATGGCCACCTGACGAGGACGAGCCACCGAGCGCGAACGGCGCTTGGACAGCAAGTCGGAAATCTTGATCTTGTAGTACTCGGCCACCGTGCGCTGGATGTTATCCACACTCACCAGTTTGTCCTGCAATGCCAGCAAGTCTTTCAGGGATTCGCGAATCAGCTCGATGGTGATGTCCCGGCCCATGAAGTGAGAGTGCGCGATGACACGCTTGAGCGCACCTTCCAGCTCACGCACGTTGGAACGGATGCGTTGGGCGATGAAAAACGCGGCGTCGTGGGGCAGATCGACTTTCGCCTGATCGGCCTTTTTCATCAGGATCGCTACGCGGGTTTCCAGCTCCGGCGGCTCTACCGCAACGGTAAGGCCCCAACCAAAGCGCGACTTCAAGCGTTCTTCCAGGCCTTCGATTTCCTTCGGGTAACGGTCACTGGTCAGGATGACCTGTTGGCCGCCTTCGAGCAGGGCGTTGAAGGTGTGGAAAAACTCTTCCTGGGAACGCTCCTTGCGCGCGAAGAATTGAATGTCATCGATCAGCAATGCATCAACGGAGCGGTAGAACCGCTTGAACTCGTTGATCGCATTGAGCTGCAGGGCCTTGACCATATCTGCCACGAAACGCTCCGAGTGCAGGTACACAACCTTGGCATTCGGGTTCTTCTTTAATAGGTGGTTACCCACAGCGTGCATCAAGTGGGTCTTACCCAAGCCAACGCCGCCATAAAGGAAGAGCGGGTTGTAACCATGCTTGGGGTTATCGGCGACCTGCCAGGCGGCCGCGCGGGCCAGCTGGTTGGATTTACCTTCGACGAAGTTCTCAAAGGTGAACGTGCGGTTCAGGTAGCTGGTGTGCTTGAGCGCACCTTCGACCTGCACCGTGCGCTGCTCGGCGCGGACCGGAGCCTGCTGGGAACTGGCACCCGCCATCGGATCGAAGCTGTCGCGGGACGGCTCTTCATTGATAGGCGCGTTGTTCTGCGACGAGGATTTCGAAGGCGTCTGGGCAACCGGCGCTGGCGAGTTATTAACAGGCGCCACAGGGGCTTGAGCCTGCGAGGCACTGGCTGCGAGCGGAGCATTCGGTGCAGCACGAGGTGCCGAGCTGCGTTTGCTGCCTATTAATAAGGAGAGCACGGGCGCAAGGCCATTGCCGTGTTCATCGAGCAATTCGAGAACGCGGCTCAGGTACTTCTCGTTGACCCAGTCGAGAACAAAACGATTGGGCGCATAGATACGCAACTCGTCGCCTTCGGCTTCGACCTGTAGCGGGCGGATCCAGGTGTTGAATTGCTGGGCAGGCAGCTCATCGCGCAAAAGCTCCACGCACTGCTGCCAAAGTTCCACTGACACGGATATCCCCTAAGTTGAAAGCCGGTGAGGCAAAAACAGCCGCCATTGTAGCGGCCAGCAGCCCACTTATCCACATGTAGGTTGCTCACAGGCCAGCCAAAATCAATGCCTTAACTGCAAAAAATGCGACAGATGGTCTGTGCATAAGCTCTGTGGATAAGCGGGCCTGAGCTCGTTGTACAAGTGGGGTCGAAAGTCTGTGGGTAACTGACCTGTGGATAACATGCCATTCCACACACAGCTTATCCGACAGCGCAGCACAGGCAGAGCACCGCTTCTCCCCCATGTTGTCATTCTCTGTACAGCACGTGGAATATGGCCTTAAGGCAGTTATCCACAGAGGATGGCCTGCCTAGCTTTTATAAGCTTTACAGAAAAGCTTTAAATAACTTCCTTCTTTATTTTTATATCTATGGCATTGCTCATGGAAGCAGAACGGAAAGAAAAGGTCTGGAGGCCCGTAAAGATCTAATTGAAGGAAAAGCTGGTTGGAAATTGACCTAGAGGCTTGCTTTCTCTAGAATCGCCGGTCTCTTAAAACGGGGGCCATTCCGGCCCGTTGTGGACGAACCAGGTAACAACGCCATGAAACGTACTTTCCAACCAAGCACCATCAAACGCGCCCGTACCCACGGCTTCCGTGCTCGCATGGCTACCAAGAACGGCCGTGCTGTCCTGTCGCGTCGCCGCGCCAAAGGTCGTGCGCGTCTGGCAGTTTGATAATCCGGTACTGGTGGTGAGTCAGGACTTCAGTCGGGAAAAGCGTCTGCTAACTCCCCGGCACTTCAAGGCAGTCTTTGACTCCCCCACCGGCAAGGTTCCGGGGAAAAATCTCCTGCTCCTTGCGCGTAACAACGATCTTGATCACCCCCGTCTCGGGTTGGTGATCGGCAAGAAGAGCGTAAAGCTCTCCGTTGAGCGCAATCGCCTCAAGCGTCTGATGCGCGAATCGTTTCGCCTCCACCAGGACACTCTGGTTGGTTGGGATATTGTTATCGTCGCGCGCAAAGGCTTGGGGGATGTAGAAAACCCCGAATTGATTCAGCATTTCGGCAAGCTCTGGAAACGTCTGGCGCGTACCAACAAACCAGCACCAGCAGTCAGCACCGAAACTGTAGGGGTAGACAGCACCGATGCGTAAACTGGCACTCGTTCCGATCCAGTTTTATCGCTATGCCATTAGTCCTCTGATGGCCAGCCACTGTCGTTTCTACCCCAGTTGTTCCTGCTACGCGTTAGAGGCCATAGAAAATCATGGTCTTCTGCGCGGTGGCTGGCTGACCTTTCGTCGTTTAGGTCGCTGTCATCCGTGGAATCCCGGTGGTTATGACCCGGTTCCACCTATCCCTACCTCCCGTTCTTCTTCGATGGCCGAGTAATCATGGATATTAAACGCACGATCCTGATCGTCGCCCTGGCAATCGTGTCCTACGTCATGGTCCTTAAGTGGAACCAGGACTATGGCCAGGCTGCCCTGCCGACTCAGAATGTTGCTGCCAATGCTGTTCCAGCGGGGCTTCCCGATACAGTAAGTGGCACCAATACTGCCGCCAGTGATGACATTCCACGGGCAGCGGGCGAAACAAAAGCACCTGCCGAAGTTGCAGTTGCCGCAAGCACCGACCTCATCCAGATCAAGACGGATGTGTTGGACCTGGCTATCGACCCGCAAGGTGGCGATGTTGCCAAGCTGACACTTCCGCTGTATCCGCGTCGTCAGGATCACCCGGAAATCCCATTCCAGTTGTTCGATAACGGTGGCGAACGTGTTTACCAGGCACAAAGTGGCCTGATCGGTACCAACGGCCCTGATGCGAGTGCAACCGGTCGTCCGATTTTCTCTGCGGAGAAGAAGAGCTATCAACTGGCAGATGGCCAAGACCAACTGGTCGTGGACTTGAAGTTCAGCAAGGACGGCGTCAACTACATCAAGCGCTTCACACTCAAGCGCGGCCTGTACGACATCGTTGTCACCTATTTGATCGACAACCAGAGCGCCCAGCCTTGGACCGGCGCAATGTTTGCGCAGCTCAAGCGTGACGCCAGTTCCGATCCATCGTCCAGCACTGCGACGGGTACCGCGACTTACCTGGGCGCTGCCCTGTGGACAAGTTCGGAGCCGTACAAAAAAGTATCCATGAAAGACATGGATAAAGTGGCCGAAGACAAAACCAAGGCGCCGATCACCTATAACGTGAACGGTGGCTGGGTAGCCTGGCTGCAACACTACTTTGTGACCGCGTGGATTCCTCAGCCCGGCCAGAACAATGCAGTACTGGCGCGCAAGGACAGCAAAGGCAACTACATCATCGGCTACACCGGCCCGGCGTTGACCGTGGCTCCAGGTGCCAAGGCTGAAACCAGCGCTACCCTGTACGCCGGCCCGAAAAGCCAGGCGGTGCTGAAAGAGTTGTCCCCAGGTCTGGAACTGACTGTGGACTACGGCATCCTGTGGTTCATTGCCCAGCCGATCTTCTGGCTGCTGCAACATATCCACAGCATCGTCGGTAACTGGGGCTGGTCGATCATCTTCCTGACCATGCTGATCAAGGGGATCTTCTTCCCACTGTCGGCCGCCAGCTACAAGTCGATGGCGCGTATGCGTGCCGTGGCGCCTAAACTGGCCGCGCTGAAAGAACAACATGGCGATGACCGGCAGAAAATGTCGCAGGCCATGATGGAGCTGTACAAGAAAGAGAAGATCAACCCGCTGGGTGGATGCTTGCCGATTCTGGTACAGATGCCGGTATTCCTGTCGCTGTACTGGGTACTCCTGGAAAGCGTGGAAATGCGCCAGGCACCGTTCATGCTGTGGATAACTGACCTGTCGATCAAAGACCCGTTCTTTATCCTGCCGATCATCATGGGCGCGACCATGTTTATCCAGCAGCGCCTGAACCCGACGCCGCCGGATCCGATGCAGGCCAAGGTGATGAAAATGATGCCAATCATCTTCACCTTCTTCTTCCTGTGGTTCCCGGCTGGCCTGGTTCTGTACTGGGTGGTCAACAACGTGTTGTCGATCTCTCAACAGTGGTACATCACACGTAAAATCGAAGCGGCTACCAAAAAAGCCGAGGCGTAATTTACTCTGTGGATAACCACTCAAGACGCCCCCTAGTGGGGCGTTTTGCTTTCCGTCACTTTTATTCTGGAACCTGCTGATGAGCGCTCCTCGTGAAACCATCGCTGCTGTCGCTACCGCTCAGGGTCGCGGCGGTGTCGGTATCGTTCGTATTTCCGGACCGCTCGCCGGGATTGCCGCGAAGGCCATCAGCGGGCGTGAGTTGAAGCCGCGCTATGCCCATTACGGCCCCTTCCTCGGCTCTGGTGAGGAAGTATTGGACGAAGGCCTGGCCCTGTATTTCCCGGGACCCAACTCTTTCACGGGTGAAGACGTACTGGAATTGCAGGGGCACGGCGGCCCGATCGTTCTGGATATGTTGCTGCAACGCTGCCTGCAGTTGGGTTGCCGCCTGGCTCGCCCGGGTGAGTTCAGTGAGCGGGCATTCCTCAACGACAAGCTCGACCTGGCACAGGCCGAGGCGATTGCCGATTTGATCGAGGCCAGTTCTGCGCAAGCTGCACGCAATGCGCTGCGCTCTCTGCAGGGCGCTTTTTCCCTGCGTGTGCATAACTTGACCGAACAGTTGATCAGCCTGCGCATCTACGTCGAGGCGGCGATTGATTTTCCTGAAGAGGAAATCGACTTCCTTGCCGATGGCCATGTATTGGCGATGCTGGATAAGGTCCGTGATGAGTTATCCAAAGTCCTGCGGGAAGCCGGGCAAGGCGCGTTGCTGCGAGACGGGATGACCGTCGTGATCGCTGGGCGTCCCAATGCCGGCAAATCCAGCCTGCTCAATGCGCTGGCGGGGCGTGAAGCAGCCATTGTCACCGAGATCGCCGGCACCACCCGGGATATCCTGCGCGAACATATCCACATCGATGGCATGCCGTTGCACGTCGTCGACACCGCCGGTTTACGCGATACCGATGACCAGGTTGAAAAGATCGGCGTGGAACGCGCGCTCAAAGCCATCGGCGAAGCGGACCGGGTACTGCTGGTGGTGGACGCCACCGCGCCGGAGGCTGTGGATCCTTTTGCATTGTGGCCGGAATTCCTCGAGCAACGGCCGGACCCGGCCAAAGTCACCTTGATTCGTAACAAAGCCGACCTGACGGGTGAAGCCATTGCGATGGAAACCAGCGCTGATGGCCACGTCACTATCAGCCTGAGCGCCAAGTCTGCGGGGGAGGGCCTGGAATTGCTGCGTGAGCATCTCAAGGCCTGCATGGGTTACGAGCAGACGTCGGAAAGCAGCTTCAGTGCACGCCGCAGGCACCTGGAGGCGCTGCGCCATGCAAGCGCGGCATTGGAGCACGGCCGGGCGCAGTTGACCTTGGCGGGGGCGGGGGAGCTGCTGGCTGAGGATCTTCGCCAGGCGCAGCAGCTGTTGGGAGAAATTACCGGCGCATTCAGCTCCGATGATTTGTTGGGACGGATCTTCTCCAGCTTCTGTATCGGCAAGTAGCAGCAGGCTTGCCAGCGATAGCGGCCTGAAGAGCATTTTGATTCTTCAGGCCTTCATCCATCACCAGTTGTACGAAACAGTCCCAAGCAGTGTACGACTGTCACCCCAATAGCAGCGGCCCGCGTCGTTGCAGCCAGAAACATACTCCTTGTCGAACAGGTTCTTGGCGTTCACGTCCACTGACCAGTGCTTGTCGATCTGATAGCCGACGGCTGCATCCACCAGAGTGACGCTCCCAGCATCCAGCTTTCCGTACAGGCTTGGCTGGGTGTAAGAAAACGTACTGTCGAAATAGCGCACACCGCCGCCCAGGGACAAGCCCTTGAGTTGGCCATCGAGGAAGCGGTACTTGCCCCACACCGAGGCCTGGTTGCGCGGAACCCCCGTCATCTGATGCCCCTCGACCAGCGAGGTAGCCGAGTCCTTGGTAATACGAGCGTCAGTGTAGGTGTAGGCTGCGGTCACATTCAGGTTGGGCGTGATGTTGCTGTTCACCTCGACCTCGGCCCCTTTGGCCCGGCTTTCGCCCACCTGGCGGTAGCTGTTGGTGGTGGCGTCGAGGTAGGTGTCATCTTCCTTGCGCAAGTCATACACCGACAGGGTCATCGCTGTATCCCAGCCGACCGGTTCGTACTTCACACCCACTTCGTACTGACTGCTGGTGATCGGCTTCAACGGTGAACCGGCGTTGGAGATCTGCTGTACAGGCACAAATGCGGTGGAGTAGCTGACGTACGGCGTCAGGCCGTTGTCGAACTGGTACATCACCCCGCCCTGGTAGGTAAACTTGCGGTCTTCGGAGCCGGTATTGCTGGTCTTGTTGACCTTGTCGCGGAAATCACTGTCGACCCAGTCCTGGCGGCCACCCAGCAGGAACAACCAGTGGTCATACTTGCTCTGGATTTGTGCATAAACACCCTTCATCTGCTGCTCGAGCAAGGTGTTTTGCACAGCCACCGGGGTAAGCGGCTCACGCAGGTACACGGGGTTATACACATTGATGGTGCCGGCGAAGCCTGCGTCCCAATCCTGGTTGAACGAGGTGCGGTCATAACTGGCGCCGAACAGCACCGTATTTTCCAGGTCCCCGACCTGGAATTTGCCTTCCAACTGGTTATCCAGGGAGTAGACCATCGATTTGTTGTAGCGGTCGTAGGCCGTCATGTTCAGTTGGGTGCCGAAACCGCCATTGTTCAATGTGCCCGGCCAGGTTTCATGACGGTTGATGCGCGATTGCATGTACCGCGAGTTCTGGCGGAACTGCCACTCATCATTGAAGCTGTGGCTGAATTCGTAGCCGCTGCTCCAGGCTTCACGTTCGAACGTATTCCAGTCCGGGTCGCCGAGCATGGTGTGCTTGGACAGCTTTCCGTTCGGATTTGTAAGCAAGGTCCCCGCGGCGGGTAGGCCGAGTTCGAGATTGGTGTGGTCCTTTTGGTAATTGGCCAACAGAGTGAGCGTGTTGAAGTCGTCGAAATTCAGGGTCAATGAAGGCGCGATGTACAGGCGATCATCAGGAACATGGTCAGTCTGCGTATCAGACTTGCGGCCGAGCATCACCACCCGACCAAGGATATTGCCGCTATCGTTGAGTGGACCAGAGATATCCACACCCAACTGACGCCGATTATTCGAGCCATAACCGAGCTGCACTTCACCCTGCGGCGTGGCAGTCGGATGTTTGCTCACCAGGTTCACTAAGCCCCCAGGCGCGTTTTCACCGTACAGCAGGGAAGAGGGCCCACGGAAGATTTCGACCCGCTCCAGGCCATAAGGCTCACTGGTGGTGTCGTACCGATTGCCTTGTACGCGCAGGCCATCTCGCAGCAGGCCGTAGCCGTAATCCGTGGCATTGAAACCGCGGATGAAGAACAAGTCACCCGCGAGACCGTCGCCAGCAGCAAAGGGTGGCGCGAAAATACCTGGCACGTAGCCCAATACTTCAGTCAGGGTCTGCGACTTCTGGTCCTTGATGCGCTGGCCGGTGACGACCGATACCGAACGCGGTGTTTCCGACAGAGGTGTGCTGGTCTTGGTACCGATACGGCTGTTTTGCGCTTTGTAGCCCACATCCCCGGCAATCTCCTGAGTGAACCCAGCCTGTTGATAAGTGCTGACCGTGGTGGGCGCGAGCGTGAGTTGCCCTGTAGGAATGGCCTGCAGGACATAGCTGCCAGGCGCCTGGACTACCGCTTGTAACCCCGAGTTCTGCAGCAACAATGCAAAGCCTTGCTCAACCGAATAGTCACCTTCCAGCCCGGTTGTATTCAAGCGCGCGGTTTGCTGGGGCGAGAAAGACAGAATCACATTCGCCCTGGCGGCAAATTGGCTCAAGGCATTGTCCAGGGGACCGGCCGCAATGACGTAATGCTGCACCGCGCTGGCGGCCATGGCGTCACTGGATAGCAAAACACCGGCTGTGGCTGCCGTGCCGAGCAGTAGGCTGCACGTCATACCGTGGTAGGAAAGTCGCTGGCGGAGCTTGGTGCGAAGGCGCATAGGTGGGTAAGCCCTGAAGGTGGCGTCGTGATTACCTTTAGGGCCGTGCCAGGTAAAAAAAAGATAACCCCTTGTGAGGATATTTTTTGCGATCAGGCGATTCGCTCCACCGAAACCCAATAGCGAGTGAAGTATTTCACCTGAATGGGCAAGGTTGCCTGCAGATTCGCCAGTACCGCATCGGTGGAATCCAGGCGGAAAGTCCCGGAAACACGTAGGCGTGCACAAGCCAAGTCGCATTTCAGGACACCGGCACGGTAGCGGGAAAGGTCTTCGATCACATCCCCGAGGCGAGCATCCAATACGATCAGCTGCCCATCGACCCAGGCTGCCTGGGATCCGCTATACGTGTGGTCAAGCCCTATGTTTTGACGATCAAAGTCAGCGCTTTCACCGGCACCGAGCAGTCGAGCATGGTTGGGCCGGTCACCAGGGGACACACTCACGCGATCCTTCAGAACACCGACACGCGTGGAATCTGGCAGCTGGCGCACTGTAAACCGAGTACCCAGTGCCTGGACTCGGCCTTGGCGGGTTTCGACATAAAAGGGCGTGTGCCCGCCCAACTTGCCGGTGTGGATAAGTACTTCACCTTCACGCAGCCGGATCAAACGTTGGCGCCCGTCGAATATCACGTCAATAGCGGTGCTGGTATTCAGATCAATCCGCGTGCCGTCAGCCAATGCGATACGCCGGCGTTCACCCACAGACGTCCGGTAGTCGGCCCATACATTGCCCAGGGAGGTGTGTTGCTGGACATTCCAGCCCAGGCACCCGGTACCGCCCATTACCAGCATCCACTTCAATACCTGACGACGTTGTTGCGTGGCCGACAATGCCCGGCGGGTGAAATCCTGGGGCAGGGCGCCGAGACTGCGCTGCAATTGCTCCATCTGGTTCCACGCCGCCTGATGGGACGGATCGCCGCTGAGCCATTGTTGCCAGGCAAGGCGTTCAGCAGCCGTAGGCGTTTGGGATTGAAACTGTACATACCAGTGAGCAGCGGCCTCGAAGGTCTTGCGATCGGGGGCGGCCATTACAGGCTGGCCATGATCAGCGAGCATTCAGTCAATGCACGGATCATGTGCTTCTTCACCGTGGTCAGCGACACCTGCAGTTCATCGGCGATCTGTTGATAAGTCAGCCCCTCGATCTGCGACAACAGGAAGATCCGTCGCGCTCGCTCACCGAGTCCGGACAGGGCTTTATCCACAGCCACCAGCGTCTCGATGATGATGGCTTTGTCTTCTTCATTGATGGCCGTGGCTTCAGGCCGTTCGGCCAAGGTTTGCTTGTAGGCCTGTTCGATGGCATGCCGGCGATAACGGTCAATCACCAGGCCCCTGGCGATGGTCGCCAGGTAGTCACGCGGTTCAACGATCTGCGCCGCATGCCGCCCACCCAGAATGCGCACGAACGTATCGTGCGCCACATCGGCTGCATCGCAGGCGTTATGCAACTTACCTTTGAGCCACCCGTGCAACCAGGAGTGGTGCTGCTCGTAGATGTTCTGAACCGCAGCCGTGTGTGAAGAAGGGGACATAGGGCATGACAAGCTAAGTTAATGATAATCGCTATTATTAACTGCCTGGCTGTTTTCTCACAATAGATCTCTTTTTGACGTGCTCACCCCCGAATAGAAAGATTCGGTTGGCTTCGTCGTGGGCGAAATTCACACGATTGCACGGATTTCTGTGGATTAAGCCCTGTGAATAACCGCCCGTGTGCCCAGTTGATAACAGGGCTCGAAACCTGAGTAAAAACCCATCTGTGGATAACCACCTGTTTAATCCACAGGCTTAAGGCACTTATCCAAGGGCCTCATTGGCACATGACCACAGACTTTTGAATCGCTGTACACATTGTAAATAAAGGCCTGTAGAGATCTATCCACAGAAACGGTGCCCAGTAGAAATAAACATAAAAACAAAGATTTAATAAATTTCTCTCTTTTAATTTCTATTGTCTGTGATTCATCCACAGCTGGTTAAATTTTGTGCAAAGGGTTCTTTAGGAAGGGCGAAGTCCCTATACTTGCCGCCAAAGCTCCAAAACCCTTTCAACAAACAATTCCTGATTACCTACATAAGCAGGCACGAGGTGCGTGGTGGATTTCCCTTCCCGTTTTGAAGTGATCGTCATCGGCGGCGGTCATGCCGGTACCGAGGCAGCACTGGCGTCAGCACGCATGGGCGTAAAAACCCTGTTGCTGACGCATAACGTGGAAACCCTCGGCGCCATGAGTTGCAACCCCGCCATTGGTGGGATCGGCAAAAGCCACCTGGTCAAGGAAATCGACGCCCTTGGTGGCGTGATGGCCGAGGCTACCGACAAGGGTGGTATTCAATTTCGCGTGCTCAACAGCCGCAAAGGCCCGGCCGTGCGTGCCACTCGGGCCCAGGCAGACCGCATCCTGTACAAAGCCGCGGTCCGCGAAACCCTGGAAAACCAGCCCAACCTGTGGATATTTCAACAAGCCGCCGATGACTTGATCGTCGAACAGGACGTGGTTCGCGGTGTTGTCACCCAAATGGGCCTGCGTTTCTTCGCAGAATCCGTGGTGTTGACCACCGGTACGTTCCTCGGCGGACTTATCCACATCGGCATGCAGAACTATTCGGGTGGCCGCGCCGGTGATCCGCCGTCGATTGCCCTGGCAAAACGCCTGCGCGAATTGCAGCTGCGCGTCGGTCGCCTGAAAACCGGGACCCCACCGCGTATCGACGGGCGTTCCGTGGATTTCTCGGTGATGACTGAACAAGCTGGCGATACACCGATTCCGGTAATGTCGTTCATGGGTTCCAAGGAGCAACACCCCAAACAGGTGAGCTGCTGGATTACCCATACCAATGCGCGCACTCACGAAATCATTGCCGCGAACCTCGACCGTTCGCCGATGTACTCCGGGGTGATCGAAGGTATTGGCCCACGTTACTGCCCGTCGATCGAAGACAAGATCCACCGCTTTGCCGACAAGGAAAGCCATCAGGTGTTCATCGAGCCCGAAGGCCTGACTACCCATGAGCTGTACCCGAACGGGATTTCCACTTCCCTGCCGTTCGATGTGCAAATCCAGATCGTGCAATCGATTCGCGGCATGGAAAACGCACACATCGTGCGTCCGGGCTACGCCATCGAATACGACTACTTCGACCCGCGTGATTTGAAGTACAGCCTGGAAACCAAGGTTATCGGCGGTCTGTTCTTCGCTGGGCAAATCAACGGCACCACCGGCTACGAAGAAGCCGGCGCCCAGGGTTTGCTGGCCGGGACCAACGCCGCATTGCGTGCACAAGGCAAAGACAGCTGGTGCCCGCGTCGCGATGAAGCGTATATCGGCGTGTTGGTCGACGACCTGATTACCCTGGGAACCCAGGAACCGTATCGGATGTTCACTTCCCGAGCGGAATACCGCCTGATCCTGCGGGAAGACAACGCCGACCTGCGCCTGACCGAAAAAGGCCGTGAACTGGGGCTGGTCGACGATGCGCGCTGGGCGGCCTTCTGCAAAAAACGCGAAAGCATCGAGCTTGAAGAGCAGCGCCTGAAAAGTACCTGGGTTCGCCCCGGGACCGAGCAGGGCGACGCGATTGCGGAAAAATTCGGCACGCCGCTGACTCATGAATACAACCTGCTGAACCTGCTGTCCCGTCCGGAAATCGACTACGCCGGTCTGGTCGAAGTGACAGGCGGCGGCGCCGATGATCCACAGGTTGCCGAGCAGGTCGAAATCAAGACCAAGTACGCCGGTTACATTGACCGCCAGCAGGACGAGATCGCTCGTCTGCGCGCCAGTGAAGACACCAGGCTGCCTGTGGATATCGACTACACCGGTATTTCCGGATTGTCGAAAGAAATCCAAAGCAAGCTGGGGATAACTCGCCCCGAGACCCTCGGCCAGGCTTCACGTATCCCGGGCGTCACCCCTGCAGCTATTTCGCTGTTGATGATTCATTTGAAAAAACGCGGCGCGGGCCGTCAGTTGGAGCAAAGCGCTTGAGTTCGTTGGTCACCTCGCAACACGCCGAAGAGTTATCCACAGGTGCGCGCCAATTGGGCGTGGACTTGACCGAGGCCCAGCACGATTTGCTGCTGGGTTACCTGGCCCTGTTGATCAAATGGAACAAGGCTTACAACCTGACGGCTGTGCGTGATCCCGACGAAATGGTTTCCCGTCACTTGCTCGACAGTCTGAGCGTGATGCCGTTTATCGAAAACGGTCGTTGGCTCGATGTCGGCAGTGGTGGCGGTATGCCTGGCATCCCACTGGCTATCCTGTTTCCTGAATCGCAAGTGACCTGCCTGGACAGCAACGGCAAGAAAACCCGCTTCCTGACCCAGGTCAAGCTCGAACTCAAGCTGGATAACCTGCAAGTTATCCACAGTCGCGTCGAAGCCTTCACGCCTGAACTGCCGTTCAACGGAATTGTTTCCCGGGCGTTCAGCAGCATGGAGAACTTCAGCAACTGGACCCGTCACCTGGGCGACCGCGACACCCGCTGGCTGGCAATGAAGGGCGTCCATCCAAGCGATGAGCTGTTAGCATTGCCGGCAGACTTCCACCTCGATAGCGAACATGCCTTGGCCGTACCCGGTTGCCAAGGCCAACGCCATCTGCTGATACTGCGCCGCACGGCATGATTGGGAACACAAGCAAGAATGGCTAAGGTATTCGCGATAGCGAACCAGAAAGGTGGCGTGGGCAAAACCACCACCTGCATCAACCTCGCAGCATCCCTGGTCGCCACCAAGCGCCGGGTGCTGTTGATCGATCTCGATCCACAGGGCAACGCCACCATGGGTAGCGGTGTGGATAAACACGGCTTGGAAAACTCGGTCTACGACTTGCTGATTGGCGAGTGCGACCTGGCCCAGGCCATGCACTACTCCGAGCATGGCGGTTATCAACTGCTGCCGGCCAACCGCGATTTGACTGCGGCGGAAGTGGTGCTGCTGGAAATGCAGATGAAGGAAAGCCGTCTGCGCAGCGCGTTGGCACCGATCCGCGAGAATTACGACTACATTTTGATCGACTGCCCACCGTCGCTGTCGATGCTCACGCTTAACGCATTGGTGGCTGCCGATGGGGTGATTATCCCCATGCAGTGCGAGTACTACGCGCTGGAAGGGTTGAGCGACCTTGTGGATAACATCAAGCGTATCGCCGAGCTGCTCAACCCGAACCTGCAGATCGAAGGCCTGCTGCGGACCATGTTCGATCCGCGCCTGAGCCTGATGAACGATGTGTCGGCGCAGCTCAAGGAACACTTTGGCGACCAGCTGTACGACACCGTGATTCCACGCAACATCCGCCTGGCCGAAGCGCCAAGCTATGGCATGCCCGCGCTGGCGTACGACAAATCATCCCGTGGTGCCATTGCCTACCTGGCATTGGCCGGCGAGATGGTTCGTCGTCAACGCCGCAACTCACGCACCGCTGCAGCCCAGCCAACTTAAGGAATCCCCATGGCCGTCAAGAAACGAGGTCTCGGACGTGGACTGGATGCACTGCTGAGTGGTCCGACCGTCACATCGCTTGAAGAACAAGCGGTGCAGGCTGACGAACGCGAGCTGCAGCACCTGCCCCTGGACCTGATCCAGCGCGGCAAATACCAGCCACGCCGGGACATGGACCCCCAGGCGCTGGAGGAACTGGCCAATTCGATCAAGGCCCAGGGCGTGATGCAGCCGATTGTGGTGCGCCCGATCGGCGGCGGCCGCTTTGAAATCATTGCCGGTGAACGCCGCTGGCGCGCCAGCCAGCAGGCAGGCAAGGACACCATCCCGGCGATGGTGCGCGATGTAACGGATGAAACCGCCATCGCCATGGCGTTGATCGAGAATATCCAGCGTGAAGACCTCAATCCGATCGAGGAAGCGATCGCCTTGCAGCGTTTGCAGCAGGAATTCCAGCTGACCCAGCAACAGGTCGCCGAGGCCGTGGGTAAATCCCGTGTCACCGTGTCCAACTTGCTGCGCCTGATCGCGCTGCCGGAAGTCATCAAGACCATGTTGTCCCATGGCGACCTCGAGATGGGCCACGCCCGTGCTTTGCTCGGTTTGCCGGAAAATCAACAGGTTGAAGGGGCGCGACACGTTGTCGCACGAGGGCTCACCGTTCGTCAGACCGAGGCCCTGGTTCGCCAGTGGCTCAGCGGCAAACCTGCACCGGTCGAAACGGCCAAACCTGATCCGGATATCGCGCGTCTCGAGCAGCGCCTGGCCGAGCGCCTGGGCTCTGCGGTACAAATTCGCCACGGCAAGAAAGGCAAAGGGCAATTGGTCATCGGATATAACTCCCTTGATGAGCTTCAGGGCGTCCTTGCCCACATCCGCTGAAACATTTGCTTATGTAGCGCGTGATCGGAAATCACTACCCGGCAGTTGAATAGGGGCAGAACCGCCCCTATACTCTGCGCGCATTTTGTCGGCACAAATTATGCCAAGTTATTGATTTCCGGCAGCCGACTATTGAGGAGCAAGAGTGATGGAAACCCGCACGCCAAACACGTTGCCCTTCCATCGCTTGGCTGTTTTTCCGGTTTTATTGGCTCAATTTGTCATCTTGCTGATCGCCGCATTGGCGCTTTGGTACTGGCATGGAGTCGTAGCCGGATATTCAGGACTTTGCGGAGGCCTGATAGCCTTGCTGCCCAATATGTATTTTGCTCACAGGGCCTTTCGGTTTTCCGGCGCCCGAGCAGCCCAGGCTATCGTCCGGTCTTTTTATGCCGGCGAGGCGGGGAAACTGATTTTGACGGCAGTGCTGTTTGCACTGACCTTTGCAGGTGTGAAGCCATTGGCGCCGCTGGCTGTATTCGGCGTCTTCGTGTTGACCCAACTGGTCAGCTGGTTCGCTCCCCTGCTGATGAAAACAAGACTTTCGAAACCTTAGGGCGTTTGAGGCAACCATGGCAGAAACAACCGCTTCGGGCTATATCCAGCACCACTTGCAGAACCTGACCTTCGGTCAGCTTCCCAACGGCGGCTGGGGCTTTGCCCACTCCGCAGCAGAAGCCAAAGAAATGGGCTTCTGGGCTTTCCACCTGGATACTCTGGGCTGGTCGGTCGCTTTGGGTCTGATCTTCGTCCTGATTTTCCGCATGGCGGCAAAGAAGGCGACTTCCGGTCAGCCAGGTGCTTTGCAGAACTTCGTTGAAGTACTGGTCGAATTCGTCGATGGCAGCGTGAAAGACAGCTTCCATGGCCGTAGCCCGGTGATTGCACCGTTGGCACTGACCATCTTCGTCTGGGTGTTCCTGATGAACGCCGTCGACCTGATCCCGGTTGACTGGATCCCTCAGTTGGCCATGGCGATTTCCGGCGACCCGCACATTCCATTCCGTGCCGTATCGACCACTGACCCGAACGCTACCCTGGGCATGGCCCTGTCGGTATTTGCGTTGATCATTTTCTACAGCATCAAGATCAAGGGCATCGGCGGCTTCATCGGCGAACTGACCCTGCACCCGTTCGGCAGCAAGAACATCTTCGTTCAAGCCCTGCTGATCCCGGTGAACTTCCTGCTGGAATTCGTCACCCTGATCGCCAAGCCGATCTCCCTGGCCCTGCGACTGTTCGGCAACATGTATGCCGGCGAGCTGGTGTTCATTCTGATCGCTGTGATGTTCGGCAGCGGCCTGCTCTGGCTTAGCGGCCTGGGCATTGTTCTGCAGTGGGCGTGGGCTGTGTTCCACATCCTGATCATCACCCTGCAGGCCTTCATCTTCATGATGCTGACCATCGTCTACCTGTCGATGGCGCACGAAGAGAACCATTAAGGCCAGTCTCGACTAGTCTGATGTCCTTCCCGGTGAAACGGGAAGGTGGCCCACCAGGGCTATGAAACGATTTGTTTTACCGCTTTAAAATCTAAAAAACCTAAACCATACGACGTAAAAGTCGGGAGGAAAGATGGAAACTGTAGTTGGTCTAACCGCTATCGCTGTTGCACTGTTGATCGGCCTGGGCGCCCTGGGTACTGCCATTGGTTTCGGCCTGCTGGGCGGCAAGTTCCTGGAAGGCGCAGCGCGTCAGCCAGAAATGGTTCCAATGCTGCAAGTTAAAATGTTCATCGTTGCCGGCCTGCTCGACGCCGTGACCATGATCGGCGTTGGTATCGCTCTGTTCTTCACCTTCGCGAACCCCTTCGTTGGTCAACTCGCCGGTTAATCACTCGTTTTTCGAGTGATTGGTGTGTTGTGCAACGAATGAGCGAGGTATTGGCGTGAACATTAATGCAACCATTATTGGTCAGTCCTTAGCGTTCTTGATTTTTGTCGTTTTCTGCATGAAGTTCGTATGGCCTCCGGTCATCGCGGCTTTGCACGAACGTCAAAAGAAGATCGCGGATGGACTGGACGCTGCCGCACGAGCAGCTCGCGACCTGGAGTTGGCCCAAGATAAAGCGGGTCAGCAACTGCGCGAAGCGAAAGCTCAAGCAGCCGAAATCATTGAGCAAGCCAAGAAACGCGGTAACCAGATTGTTGAAGAGGCTGTTGAAAAAGCCCGTATCGACGCTGACCGTGTGAAGGTTCAGGCTCAAGCCGAGATCGAGCAGGAACTGAACGGTGTCAAAGATGCGCTGCGTGCCCAACTGGGTGCTCTGGCCGTCGGCGGTGCTGAGAAGATCCTGGGTGCCACAATCGATCAAAACGCGCACGCGGAGCTGGTTAACAAACTGGCTGCTGAAATTTAAGCGAGGGCGATCATGGCAGAATTGACCACGTTGGCCCGACCTTACGCTAAGGCAGCCTTCGAGCACGCCCAGGCCCACCAGCAGCTGGCCTCTTGGTCAGCCATGCTCGGCCTGGCTGCAGCAGTGTCGCAAGACGGCACCATGCAGCGCGTGCTCAAGGCCCCGCGACTGACGAGCGCAGACAAGGCCGCCACTTTTATTGAAGTGTGCGGCGACAAGTTTGATGTGAAAGTGCAGAACTTCATCAATGTCATCGCCGAAAACGACCGTCTCCTGCTTTTGCCGGAGATTGCCGCTCTGTTCGACCTGTACAAGGCCGAGCAAGAGAAATCGATAGACGTTGAAGTGACCAGTGCTTTTGCATTGAACCAAGAACAGCAAGACAAACTCGCCAAGGTTCTCAGTGCACGACTCGACCGGGAAGTGCGCCTGCAAGTTGCGGAAGACCCATCCCTTATTGGGGGTGTTGTCATTCGCGCCGGCGACCTGGTTATCGATGGCTCGATTCGCGGCAAACTCGCGAATCTTGCCGAAGCATTGAAATCTTGAGTTTGAAGGGGCAGCAGAGCAATGCAGCAACTCAATCCTTCCGAAATAAGTGAAATTATCAAGGGCCGCATCGACAAGCTCGATGTGACCTCCCAAGCCCGTAACGAAGGCACTGTCGTCAGCGTATCTGACGGCATCGTGCGGATTCACGGTCTGGCCGACGTTATGTACGGCGAGATGATCGAGTTTCCGGGCGGCGTCTACGGTATGGCCCTCAACCTGGAGCAAGACTCCGTAGGTGCCGTTGTATTGGGCGCGTACACCAGTCTGGCTGAAGGCATGAGCGCCAAGTGCACTGGCCGCATCCTGGAGGTTCCGGTTGGTAAGGAATTGCTGGGTCGCGTAGTCGACGCACTGGGTAACCCTGTTGACGGTAAAGGTCCACTGGGCAACACCGAGACCGACGCGGTCGAGAAAGTTGCTCCAGGCGTGATCTGGCGTAAGTCGGTAGACCAGCCTGTACAGACTGGCTACAAGGCTGTCGATGCCATGATCCCAGTCGGCCGTGGCCAGCGTGAGCTGATCATCGGTGACCGTCAGATCGGTAAAACCGCTCTGGCGATCGACGCGATCATCAACCAGAAGAACAGCGGCATTTTCTGCGTCTACGTAGCGATCGGTCAGAAGCAATCGACCATCGCCAACGTCGTTCGCAAGCTGGAAGAAAACGGCGCCCTGGCCAACACGATCATCGTGGCTGCCAGTGCTTCGGAATCTCCTGCGCTGCAATTCCTGGCACCGTACTCCGGTTGCACCATGGGTGAATTCTTCCGCGACCGCGGTGAAGACGCGCTGATCGTTTATGACGATCTGTCCAAGCAAGCAGTGGCTTACCGCCAGATTTCCCTGCTGCTGCGTCGTCCACCAGGCCGTGAAGCCTACCCAGGCGACGTGTTCTATCTCCACTCCCGTCTGCTGGAGCGCGCATCCCGCGTTTCGGAAGAGTACGTAGAGAAGTTCACCAACGGCGCAGTGACCGGCAAAACCGGTTCCCTGACCGCACTGCCGATCATCGAAACCCAGGCTGGCGACGTTTCCGCGTTCGTTCCGACCAACGTGATTTCCATCACCGACGGTCAGATCTTCCTGGAATCGGCCATGTTCAACTCGGGCATCCGCCCTGCAGTGAACGCCGGTGTTTCGGTATCCCGTGTGGGTGGTGCCGCTCAGACCAAGATCATCAAGAAGCTCTCCGGTGGTATCCGTACCGCTCTGGCTCAGTACCGTGAACTGGCCGCATTCGCCCAGTTCGCTTCTGACCTGGACGAAGCGACCCGTAAGCAACTTGAGCATGGTCAGCGCGTTACCGAGCTGATGAAGCAGAAGCAATACGCCCCAATGTCGATCGCTGACATGGCGTTGTCGCTGTATGCCGCTGAGCGTGGGTTCCTGACCGACGTTGAAATCGCCAAGGTCGGCAGCTTTGAACAAGCGCTGATTGCTTACTTCAACCGCGATCACGCCGAATTGATGGCGAAGATCAACGTGAAGGGTGACTTCAATGACGATATCGACGCTGGCATGAAAGCCGGTATCGAGAAGTTCAAGGCCACCCAAACCTGGTAAGCCGCAGCGGGAGCCGCAAGGCTCCCGCTTGCTAACCTGATAGGTGTTACATGGCAGGCGCAAAAGAGATTCGCAGTAAGATTGCGAGCATCAAAAGCACGCAAAAAATTACCAGCGCCATGGAAAAAGTGGCGGTCAGCAAAATGCGCAAGGCACAAATGCGCATGGCTGCTAGCCGTCCTTATGCGGAGCGTATCCGCCAGGTAATTGGGCATCTGGCCAACGCCAACCCGGAATACCGCCACCCTTTCATGATCGAACGCGCCGTCAAGCGTGTGGGTTATGTGGTAGTGAGCAGTGACCGTGGTTTGTGCGGTGGTTTGAATACCAACCTGTTCAAGGCCCTGGTCAAGGACATGGCGGTAAACCGCGAAAACGGCGTCGAGATCGATCTGTGTGTTGTTGGTAGCAAGGGTGCGGCCTTTTTCCGCAACTTCGGCGGTAACGTCGTTGCAGCTATCAGCCACCTGGGTGAAGAGCCGTCGATCAATGATTTGATCGGCAGTGTGAAGGTGATGCTGGATGCGTACCTGGAAGGCCGGATTGACCGCCTCTCCGTGGTATCCAACAAGTTCATCAACACCATGACCCAGCAGCCAACCGTGGAGCAATTGATTCCACTGGTGGCGACTCCGGATCAGGAACTCAAGCACCACTGGGACTACCTCTACGAACCAGACGCCAAAGAGCTGCTTGACGGCTTGATGGTGCGCTACGTGGAGTCGCAGGTGTACCAGGCGGTGGTCGAGAACAACGCAGCTGAACAAGCGGCGCGGATGATCGCGATGAAAAACGCTACCGATAACGCCGGTGATCTGATCAGCGATTTGCAGCTGATCTACAACAAGGCGCGTCAGGCTGCGATCACCCAAGAGATCTCGGAAATCGTCGGCGGCGCTGCCGCGGTTTAACGGTTCAAATATTCAGAGGATCCAGCTATGAGTAGCGGACGTATCGTTCAAATCATCGGCGCCGTTATCGACGTGGAATTTCCACGCGACAGCGTACCGAGCATCTACAACGCGCTGAAAGTACAAGGCGCGGAAACTACTCTGGAAGTTCAGCAGCAGCTGGGCGACGGCGTAGTTCGTACCATTGCGATGGGTTCCACCGAAGGCTTGAAGCGCGGTCTGGACGTTATCGACTCCGGCGCTGCCATCTCCGTACCGGTCGGTAAAGCGACCCTGGGCCGGATCATGGACGTACTGGGCAACCCGATTGACGAAGCTGGCCCGATCGACACTGAAGAGCGCTGGGGCATTCACCGTCCAGCACCTTCGTTCGCGGAACAAGCTGGCGGCAACGACCTGCTGGAAACCGGCATCAAGGTTATCGACCTGGTTTGCCCGTTCGCCAAGGGCGGTAAAGTCGGTCTGTTCGGTGGTGCCGGTGTAGGCAAGACCGTAAACATGATGGAACTGATCCGTAACATCGCCATCGAGCACAGCGGTTATTCCGTGTTCGCCGGTGTGGGTGAGCGTACTCGTGAGGGTAACGACTTCTACCACGAGATGAAGGACTCCAACGTTCTGGACAAAGTGGCACTGGTCTACGGTCAGATGAACGAGCCGCCGGGAAACCGTCTGCGCGTGGCACTGACTGGCCTGACCATGGCCGAGAAGTTCCGTGACGAAGGTAACGACGTTCTGCTGTTCGTCGACAACATCTACCGTTACACCCTGGCCGGTACTGAAGTATCCGCACTGCTGGGCCGTATGCCTTCCGCAGTAGGTTACCAGCCGACCCTGGCTGAAGAGATGGGCGTTCTGCAGGAACGTATCACTTCGACCAAGGAAGGTTCGATCACTTCGATCCAAGCGGTATACGTACCTGCGGATGACTTGACCGACCCATCGCCTGCGACCACCTTCGCCCACTTGGACGCCACCGTCGTTCTGTCCCGTGACATCGCTTCCCTGGGTATCTACCCAGCGGTCGATCCACTCGACTCGACTTCGCGCCAGCTGGACCCGAACGTGATCGGCCAGGAGCACTACGACACCGCTCGCGGCGTTCAGTACGTGCTGCAGCGTTACAAAGAACTGAAGGACATCATTGCGATCCTGGGTATGGACGAGCTGTCGGAAGCCGACAAGCAGTTGGTAAACCGTGCTCGTAAGATCCAGCGCTTCTTGTCGCAGCCGTTCTTCGTGGCTGAAGTCTTCACCGGTGCTTCGGGTAAATACGTTTCCCTGAAAGACACCATTGCTGGCTTCAAAGGCATCCTCAACGGTGACTACGACCACCTGCCAGAACAAGCGTTCTACATGGTCGGCGGCATCGAAGAAGCGATCGAGAAAGCCAAGAAACTGTAATCCAGGCGCCCGGAAACGGGCGCTCATCAGGTTGAGGCAATCAGATGGCTATGACAGTCCATTGCGATATCGTCAGCGCGGAAGGGGAAATCTTCTCCGGTCTGGTAGAAATGGTGATTGCACACGGCGAACTCGGTGACCTGGGTATTGCCATGGGCCACGCGCCATTGATCACCAGCTTGAAGCCAGGTCCGATCACTCTGACCAAGCAAGGCGGGGAAAAGGAGGTGTTTTACATCTCCGGTGGTTTCCTTGAGGTTCAGCCGAACATGGTCAAGGTACTTGCCGACACCGTGCAACGTGCTGGCGACCTGGATGAAGCCTCCGCTCAGGAAGCCGTCAAGGCTGCCGAGAAGGCCCTGAACGAAAAGGGTGCGGACTTCGACTACAGTGCTGCTGCTGTACGTCTGGCCGAGGCTGCAGCTCAGCTGCGCACGCTCCAGCAGATCCGCAAGAAGTAAGCGGCGAAGCCGTGACGCTTATGCGCGATTGATTAAAAAGGGTAGCCTCGGCTACCCTTTTTCTTTTTTAGCAAAACACATCTTTGGTCTGAAGCCGGACCGCCCAGGATTGGTAGCCATTCATGTCTCTTGAAATCGTCATTCTCGCCGCAGGCCAGGGCACCCGCATGCGTTCGGCCTTGCCCAAGGTGCTGCACCCGGTCGCGGGCAATTCCATGCTTGGGCATGTTATCCACAGCGCTCGTCAATTGGACCCACAACGTATCCACGTGGTGATCGGCCACGGTGCTGATGTGGTGCGCGAGCGCCTGGCGGCGGATGACCTGAATTTCGTATTACAGGACAAACAACTGGGCACCGGCCACGCCACCGCGCAAGCTGTGCCGTTCATTACCGCTGACACCGTGCTGATCCTCTACGGTGACGTGCCGCTGATCGAAGTGGAAACCCTGCAACGCCTGCTCAAGCATGTGGCGCCCGGCCAGATGGGCCTGCTCACCGTTGAGCTGGATGACCCCACCGGTTACGGGCGCATCGTGCGCGGTGCCGACGGCAAGGTCGCGGCGATCGTCGAGCACAAGGACGCCAGTGAAGCCCAGCGGGCTATCACCGAAGGCAACACCGGCATCCTTGCGGTGCCTGCCAATAAGCTCGCCGACTGGATGAGCCGCCTGTCCAACAACAACGCCCAGGGCGAGTACTACCTCACCGACGTGATCGAGATGGCCGTGAGTGATGGCCTGCTGGTCGCCACCGAACAGCCCCACGACCCCATGGAAGTGCAGGGCGCCAATGATCGCAAGCAGCTTGCAGAGCTCGAGCGTCACTACCAACTGCGTGAAGGCCGCCGCCTGATGGCCCAGGGCGTGACCCTGCGCGACCCTGCGCGTTTTGACGTCCGCGGTGAGGTCACCGTGGGCCGCGATGTGCTGATCGACATCAACGTGATCCTTGAAGGCCGCGTGATCATCGAAGACGACGTGGTCATTGGCCCGAACTGCGTGATCAAGGACAGCACCCTGCGCAAGGGCGTGGTGATCAAGGCCAACAGCCATATCGACGGCGCCGTAATGGGCGAGGGCAGCGATGCCGGTCCGTTTGCGCGGTTGCGTCCGGGCACTGTGATGGGCGCCAGGGCGCACGTCGGCAATTTCGTCGAACTGAAAAACGCGCAAATGGGCGACGACGCCAAGGCCGGTCACCTGGCTTACCTGGGGGATGCGGTGATCGGTGCGCGCAGCAACATCGGCGCTGGCGCGATCACCTGCAACTACGACGGTGCCAACAAGTACCAGACCACCATTGGCGAGGACGTATTCATCGGCTCGAATAATTCGCTGATTGCACCTGTAACGATCGGCGATGGTTCGAACACTGCCGCGGGCTCAACCATCAACCAGGATGTGGATAAGTCCCAACTGGCCGTGGCCCGTGCACGCCAACGTAACATCGATGGCTGGAAACGCCCGGTCAAAATCAAAAAGACCTGAGTTATCCACAGCCTCATCAGCAGCGCTATCCAAATGTGGGAGGGGCTTGCCCCCGATGGCGGATTTTCAGTCAATGTTTTAGTCGACTGATCTCCTGCAATCGGGGGCAAGCCCCTTCCCACATTTGTCGTGCGTTGCTTGAAAAATCTGTTTCCGACGCTTGACGATATCTTCTCAATAGGTTTTGATTGCCTTCGTTATCTTTCGAAACGAAACTTATCATCGCCATGTCGAAACGAAATACACCCCAACGACGCCACAACATCCTGACCTTGCTCAACGAACAGGGCGAAGTCAGCGTGGACGAACTGGCCAAGCGTTTCGAAACCTCGGAAGTCACTATCCGCAAGGACTTGGCCGCGCTCGAAAGTAACGGCCTGTTGCTGCGTCGTTATGGTGGCGCGATCACCATGCCTCAGGAACTGGTCGGCGACCCCGCCCAACCGGTCTCGGCCTACAAACGTGCGATCGCCCGTGCTGCGGTGATGCGTTTGCGTGAACACGCCCGCATCATCATCGACAGCGGCAGCACCACCGCCGCCATGATCCCGGAACTGGGCCACCAGCCCGGCCTGGTGGTCATGACCAACTCCCTGCACGTGGCCAGCGCCTTGAGCGAACTGGAACACGAACCGGTGCTGTTGATGACCGGCGGCACCTGGGACCCGCATTCGGACTCGTTCCAGGGCCAGGTCGCCGAGCAGGTGTTGCGTTCCTACGACTTTGATCAACTGTTCATCGGCGCCGACGGTATCGATCTGCAGCGTGGCACCACCACCTTCAACGAATTACTGGGCCTGAGCCGTGTGATGGCCGAGGTCGCCCGTGAAGTGGTGGTGATGGTCGAATCCGACAAGATCGGCCGCAAGATTCCCAACCTGGAACTGCCCTGGAGCAGCGTCCATACCCTTATTACCGATGATCGCCTGCCGCTTGAGGCCCGCGACCAGATCCAAGCCCGCGGCATTACGCTGATATGCGCGGCAATCATCTAGGAGAAGCACCATGTGTGGAATTGTTGGCGCAGTCGCCGAACGTAACGTAACGGCCATCCTGCTTGAAGGCCTCAAGCGCCTGGAATACCGCGGCTACGACAGCGCGGGCGTGGCCGTCTTCACCAACGCGGGCAAGCTTGAGCGCATGCGCCGCCCAGGCAAGGTCAGCGAGTTGGAGCAGGCGTTGGCCGGCGAGCCGCTGGTAGGTCGCCTGGGGATTGCCCACACCCGCTGGGCTACCCACGGCGCACCGTGCGAGCGTAATGCCCACCCGCACTTCTCCGGTGACTTGGCGGTGGTGCACAACGGCATCATCGAAAACCACGAAGTGCTGCGCGAACAACTCAAGAGCATGGGCTACGTGTTCACCTCGGACACCGACACCGAAGTCATCGCCCACCTGCTCAACCACAAGCTCAAGGACCACAGCGACCTGACCACCGCCCTCAAGGCCACGGTCAAGGAACTGCACGGCGCCTACGGTCTGGCCGTGGTCAGCGCCAGCCAACCGGACCGCGTGGTTGCCGCCCGCAGTGGCAGCCCGCTGGTGATCGGCCTGGGCCTAGGAGAGAACTTCCTCGCCTCCGACCAACTGGCCCTGCGCCAGGTGACCGACCGCTTCATGTACCTGGAGGAGGGCGATATTGCTGACATTCGCCGTGAAAGCGTGGCGATCTGGGACGTGAACGGTAATTCCGTCGAACGCGAAGCCGTGCAATATCGCGACGGTGCCGAGGCCGCCGACAAAGGCGAGTTCCGCCACTTCATGCTCAAGGAAATCCACGAACAGCCATCCGTGGTGCAACGCACCCTGGAAGGCCGCCTTGGCGACAAGCAAGTGCTGGTCAATGCCTTCGGCCCGAAAGCCGCCGAGCTGTTCGCCAAAGTGCGCAATGTGCAGATTGTCGCCTGTGGCACCAGCTACCACGCCGGCATGGTTGCCCGTTACTGGCTGGAAGAACTGGCCGGCATCCCGTGCCAGGTCGAAGTCGCCAGCGAGTTCCGCTACCGCAAGGTAGTGGTGCAGCCCGACACCCTGTTCGTGACCATTTCCCAGTCCGGCGAAACCGCCGACACCCTGGCCGCGCTGCGCAACGCCAAGGAACTGGGCTTCCTCGCCAGCCTGGCGATCTGCAACGTCAGCATCAGCTCCCTGGTACGTGAGTCCGACCTGACCCTGCTGACCCAGGCCGGTCGCGAAATCGGCGTGGCCTCCACCAAAGCGTTCACCACCCAGTTGGTTGGCCTGTTGCTGCTGACCCTGTCCCTGGGCCAGGTTCGCGGCACCTTGGCTGCTGGCGTCGAAGCCACCCTGGTGGAAGAACTGCGCCGCCTGCCGACCCGCCTGGGCGAAGCCTTGGCCATGGACAGCACCGTGGAAAAAGTCGCCGAGCTGTTCGCCGACAAGAACCACACTCTGTTCCTCGGCCGTGGCGCGCAGTACCCGGTGGCGATGGAAGGCTCGCTGAAGCTCAAGGAAATTTCGTACATCCACGCCGAAGCCTACCCGGCCGGTGAGCTCAAGCACGGCCCGTTGGCCCTGGTGGACGACGACATGCCGGTGGTCACCGTAGCGCCGAACAACGAACTGCTGGAGAAGCTCAAGTCCAACCTGCAGGAAGTCCGCGCCCGTGGCGGCCAACTGATCGTGTTCGCCGACGAAAAAGCCGGCATGACCAACGGCGAAGGCACCCACGTCATCAACATGCCGCACATCCACGACACCCTGTCGCCGATCCTCTACACCATCCCGCTGCAACTGCTGTCGTACTACGTCGCCGTGCTCAAAGGCACCGATGTTGACCAGCCGCGCAACCTGGCGAAGTCGGTGACGGTGGAGTAACCCGCTCCACCCTGGAGGCCCGCCCGGGTCTCCAGGTACCCGCGAAAGGACGCGCCTTCGATGAACACCCCCTCGCAAATCCACGAGCGTTTGCACAACCGCCGATTCACCGTCGCCAATAACACCCACGGGCTATCCGGCGCGGGTACGGTGTTTCATTACCTTGTCGAGGGCGATGCCATTTCCGGTACCTACCAAGGCGGCCGAATTTGCCTGGGTACGCAGGTCGGCCGCGTCACAGGCCCAGACTCTATCGAGCTGCTGTATCAGTGCCTGACGCTGGAAGGTGAGCTGCTGGCCGGCTGGTCGCGGGGCATCATCGGTGTCGATGCTGCCGGGCGTACCACGCTGAGTTTCGTGTGGGGTTGGTTGTCGGGGGCGACAGGAGGTGGGGAGTCGAACTACGTGGAGCTTGCAGAGTGTGATGGCCACTCCTAAGGCACAAACTCCACCCTCAACCCCCGACTCGCACTGCGTCCCTGATCATCACTGACCCGCAGCCGATACTCCCCCGACTTGCCCGGCCGCCAGTTCAATGTGGCTTGCGGCGGGCCCTGCCCGATCAAGGTTTGATCAGCAAACCAGTACAGCGTCGCCGCATCGCTGGCCGCATTCGCGTTCAGCGGGATGCTTTCCTGGGGGGCGGACAGGCGCAACTGATAACTCACTTGAGTCAGCGGCGAACGGATCTGCGGGGCTTCGCTCTGGTCGCTGATGCGGTTGGGCTGGCAGTTTTTCAGCACGTTGGGTGGCGTGCGGCGGGGCAGGCCGGCGGCGCGGTACAGGCGTTGTATGTCGCTGGGCCAGAATTCGAAGACTTCCTCGCGGGTGTATTGCGCCTCGAACGGCGGGCACGCGGCTTTGCCGGTACGGGTGTCGATCAGTACCGGGCGGTGCAGGTTGGACACGCGAATCGGTGAAACACCGGGGATGTACCAGGTCTTGCGGGTTTGCGGGCACCAGCGGTTGGGCAACTCGCCCGAGGCGGCGCAGACGTCGATGCGCACCAGGCCGGCGGGTGGTTTGTCGGCCTTGATCACGACGTTGGGCAAGGCCAGGGGCAGGGCGTCGGCGATACGGAAGAACAGCGGCGCGGCGGTCTTGGCACCGATAAACGCCGGGTTGGGGCGACCATCGAAGTTGCCCACCCACACCACCAGCACGTAAGGGCCGACCAGGCCCGCGCTCCACGCATCATGGAACCCCCAGGACGTGCCGGTTTTCCAGGCGGTGCGCCAGTGCCGCGCGGGCAGGCCATCCGGTCGCGGGTTGCGGCGCAGCATGTCGCGCACCATGAAGGCCGCCTGCGGGGTGAGGAGTTGCGGGCCGGTGGCCTGGGGCTGCTCCTGCAGATAGCGCAACGGCCGCAGATGGCCGTCGCCCGCCAGCATCACATACAGTCGCGCCAGCTCTTCCGGCGTCATCTCACCGCCACCGAGGGCCAAGGCCAGGCCGTAATGGCTTTCACCGCGCAGGCCCTTGATTCCGGCGCGTTGCAGCAAGCCATACAACGACGGCGACTTCACTTGGCTGGCCAGCCACACCGCCGGGATATTCCGGCTACGGATCAACGCATCCCGTGCGGTCAGAGGCCCGACAAAACTGCCGTCGAAATTTTCCGGCTGGAAGTAGCCGAAGTTACTGGGCAAATCCTTGAGGATACTCATGGGGTGGATCACCCCTTGATCCAGCGCCAGCCCGTAGAGAAACGGCTTGAGGGTCGACCCTGGAGAACGGCGTGACAATACGCCGTTGACCTGGCCGTGGATGCCTGTGGATAAGTAATCCGCCGAGCCCACCAGCGCCTTGACGCTTTGGTCGCGGCTGTCGATCAGGATGGCCGTGGCATTTTCCACACCGGTGCTGCGCCGCTCGGCTATAAAGCCGCTGATCAGGCGTTCGAGCAGTTGCTGCAGGGGCAGGTTGAGGGTGCTGTTGAGTTCGTTGCCGGGCTGGGAGGCCAACAGCTGCTCGCTCAGATGCGGCGCCAGAAACGGGATCTGCTGGCGGTTGCGGGCTTCCAGGGGCAGCTCGAGCAAACTGGCGTTACGCGGGTCTTGTGGATAAGTTTCGCGCCAGTCATTCATCAAGCGCAGTCGCGCATTTTGCAGCGACGGCCCGAAGCGCGCGCGCCGCCCCGGCTGCTGGGGAATCACCGCCAGCGCCAAGGCTTCGGACAACGACAACTGCGCTGCCGCCTTGCCGAAGTAGATGCGACTGGCCGCTTCGGCGCCTTCGATATTGCCGCCCATGGGCGCCAGGTTCAGGTACGCCTCGAGGATGTCGTGCTTGCTGTAGCGCGCTTCCAGCCACAAGGCCAACGCCATCTGCTGCAATTTGCCGGGTACCTGACGGGTGTTGAGATCCCACAGGCGCCGTGCCAGTTGCATGCTCAAGGTCGAGCCGCCCTGGCGTTGGCCGCCGCTGTAGGTGGCCAGGGCCGCGCGCAGCAACGCCGGGGGATTGATCCCCGGGTGCCAATGGAAATTGCGGTCTTCCTTGAGCAGCAAGGCCTCCACCAGTGACGGCGAGATGCGCTCCAGCGGCAGCCATAAGCGGTATTGGCCGTCATCCGCCAGGGTCATGCGCAGCAGCGAACCGTCATCGGCCAGCACCACCCGTGACGACGTAACAGCCTGTTCCAGCGGAGCGTGGGGCCACAGCCGCAGCCCCGCCAGCACCAGCGCCGCTGCCAGCAGCGGCGCCAGGCGTTTAAGGCTTGGTAATTTCAAGCTGGCCTACTTTGCCGCGCCCTTGCAGGGTGGGTTCGTACATGCCTTCGGCGTAGGCCGGTGGCGTATTGAACGTGCCGGCGTTGGTGGCGCGCACGCGATAGACGAAGGTGCCTACGTCGCGCAGTGCCGTGCCGTACAACACCACCCGATCATCACGCACATCCACATAGTCAGGCTGCCAGTTGCTCAGCTCGGTTTCGCCGATGGGCGCTTGCCAGGCATCGGCTTCTTGTTCGCTTTCTTCTACGTATTCGGACGCTTCGCCTTCACTTTCCTCGCTGCTGGCGGCTTCCGGCTCCGGCGGCAAGTTATACACAGGCTCGACGCCACCGGGCAGCAGGTCGACCACCGCCACTTGCTGCACCTGGTCACGGTCGGTGGCCCGCAGGCGCAAGCGCACCAGGAACTCATCGCCCACCGCCACTGTGCTCACCGGCTCGCCTTTGAGGTCGAGGTATTCGTGGATGATCTCCAGCCCGTTGTTGATCGGCTTGAGCTTGGCACCCTTATCGAAACCGGCTTCGCTGAGCATGTAGAACGCCGCCGGGCCGTCGGATTTTTCCATCAGCAGTTTTTGCGTGGCGCCCGGTACCGCCGCGCGGGGTGGCTGGCCGGCCATTTCCAGCAATTGTTGCTGCTTGTCGCCCAGCCAGGCAGTGGCCTTGAGGGTCATATCGCTTTGCGCGCGCTGGCCGTAGTTGTCCAAGGCCCGCAGTAACAGCGCCGCCGACAGCGAGTTGTAGCGCTGTTCGTTGAGGCGCTTGCCGAGTTTATCCAGCAGGGCGGTAGGAACATTGTCCAGCAACTCGGGGAAATGGCGAGCGAGCAGATGCAGGTGCTCGGCATCGTGGACCAGCGGGTCGTAATACAGGCCGTCGCTGTCCCACTTATCCACAAGCGAACGCCAAGGGATCTTGCGGAACAAGGTGTCGGCCTGGCGATCCTGCTTGAGCAGTTTGTAGCTGGCCGCCAAGTAGGCGGCGCCCAAGTCGTTCTGCCAGCTGTCCTTGAAGTAGCTTTCGTAGCGTTCGCGGATATCGCTCAAGGCGCCGCTCACCAGAATCCCCTGACGACTCAACAAGTAACTGGCGTAGGCGCGGTTGCGCAATTCAGACAGGCCTTCGCTCGGGCCGTTGGCCAGGTCCGTCAGATAGCTGTTGGCGCGCACCAGCAGGTCTTCCGGCACCGGTAGCCCGCGTTCCTTGGCTTCGATCAGGAAATCGGTGGCATATAGGCTGGCGTAGGGCGCTACGTCCGGGTTGGCGGCCCACAAACCGAAACCACCTGCCTGGTTCTGGCGCTGGCGCAACATGCGCACCGCGCTGCTGAAGGCCTGTTCTGCCTCGGGTGCGGTACCGCCCCAGATCAACGCCGGCATGGCCTTGGACACCAGTTGCTCGGTGCAGGCATAGCCGTAGTCATCCAGGTAATGCTTGAGGCCGTTGGCCCATACCAGCGGCGAGGCCGCCACACCCAGTTGCACATCGCGCAACTGGCTGAACAGTTCACGGGTGGGCTTGAGCTCTTTGCTGGCGCTGTCGAAACGACCCAGGCTCAGGGCCACGCGATGCTCGCTCAGAGGGCGAATCGAAGTGGTTTCCGCCACCTGGATCCGCTTGCCATCCGGCAACACGGCGACAAAGCGCAAATCCGCCGAACCGAGGGTTTCGCCGACCTTGATCTTGAACTCGGCGGTGCCCTCCTTGCGCGGTTGCAGGGACAAGGTGCTGGCTTTGTCGCCCTGCACCACCAGGCCGGCGCTGGTCTGCACTTCAAACTTCACGTTCGCCGCCGCCTCGAGGTTGCTGAATACCCCGGCGCTGACGTTGAACACATCACCCGGCGCCACGAAAGCCGGCACGTTCGGCGTGATGACAATCGGGCCACGGACCTCGGTATTGGCCTCGCTGACGCCCACGCTGTCGGCGTCCACAGCCACCGCGAACAGGTGCAGCTTGCCGTTGAAGCTGTCCGGCACCTGGTAATGCAGCACGGTTTCACCGGCGGGCAAGTCCACCAGCCCGGACCACCAGGCCACTGGCGGCTGATGTTTACGCTTGAACGGGTTGAGGTGATTAGCCAGGGCGCCTTCCGTATCGCCACCGGGCGCCGCCCCACTGAGCAGGCGGCTGAATTCCGGCAGGATCAGGTCAAGGATCTGACTGGTGCCGACTTCCAGCGCACGTTTCTGGAAGAAGAAACCCAGCGGGTCCGGCGTCTGGTAGCGCGCTACCTGCAAGATGCCTTCGTCCACTGCATACACCACAGCACGGCCGGGGCGGTCGGCGTTGACCTTGATGTCGAGGGTCTGTCCCGGCTCTATTTTCGCCGGGCCCTCGACCTTCAACGCCATGCGCCGCGCATCCAGGTTGATGCTGAACGGCACCACCCCGTAGGACAGCGGGCTCATGTAGACCTCGGACGAGCCGATGTCGCGCACAAACTGCACGTTGACGTAGGCATTGCCCTCAAGCCCCGCAGGCACGCGGATATGTTGCACGCTGTTGGTACTGTCGGCCTTGAACCACTGCTGGGTGTAGACCTTGTCCCGCTCGATGGTGATCAGCCCCGCACCGGTGTAAGGCGCGCGGATGCTGATCGCGATCTCATCGCCGGTGGCGTAGCTGCGTTTATCCAGGCGCAGTTGCAGCTCGGCATTGCGCTCCGGGGAGCGCGAGGTGTTGCCGCGTCCGGCCACGCTGTAGTCGATCTGGTTGAGCAGGTTGCCGTTGGCGTCCTTCACTTGGAGGGTGAAATCGCCAGGGGTGGCGGTGTTCAGGGCCTGCCTGGCGCCGTCCTTGGTCATCACCAGCGGAGAGGCCGGTTGGCTGATGTTCTTGATGCGCGACTCGTACTTGTAGGTGCCGTTGGACTGTTTCACCAGTACCGACACGTAGCGGTGCTCGACCACTTCGCTGGTCAGGCCATCCACCGCCAGCGGGGTGAGGTCTGGCGCGACGGCCAGCCATTGCACCTGGCGCGGGGCGTCCTTGGCGACGTACGACAGCGAGTCCTGACTTTTCACACCCACAAGGTAGGGCGCGGACGACACCAGCAAGGCACTTTGCGCCGCCACGTTACGGCCCCCTTCGGCCTCGAAGACCTGGGTCATCACTTGCAAGCGATAGGTGCTGTTGGCGAAGCGTTGCAGGTTGAGGTCGAGTACGGCCTGGCCGTTGTCGTCGACGGTGGTTTCGGCCAGGTCTTCGGTGCTGGCCTCTTCCAGGGAATCGTTGAGGCGGAAACGGTAGTCGGGGTAACGCTCGAATGCCGCGAGCGTCGGGCTCAGGGACATCTTCGCAGTGACGCGACGGCCGGCCGCCGGGGCGCCGAACAGGTGCATCGCGGTGACCTTGGCCACCACCTGGTCCGGTGGAATCCAGCCCTGTACCGGGGTGTCGTGCAGGCTCAGGCTGACCTTCATGCGGTCCGGTTCGAAATCGCGGACCTTGAAGCTGACACTGCCGAGGTCGGTGCGGGTCTGTTTCTGGCCAATCAACTGCAAGGTCGCGGTGTAGTCACCGGCGGGGGCGACTTCGCTGCTGGGGAAATCAAAGGTTTCAAAACCGCTGGCGGACAGCTTCAGCGGCTGGCGAATCACTTCAAGGCCGCGCGGGTCGGTGATCTGCAGCTCCACGGGCAGGCCTTGCAGGGCACCTTTCCAGTTGCCGCTGCGCACGATCATGCCCAGGTGCGCGGTCTCGCCAGGGCGGTAGAGGCCACGGTCGGTGAACAGGTAGGCGCTGAGGCGATCAATCGCGCCGTCTTCTTCCAAACCGCCTACGTCGAAGCGCGACAAATCCAGCTGCTGGGACTGACGGGCGATCGGCAGGAACGACTGGTCGTTGCCGCGAGTGACCACATACATCAGCGGCGTTTTCTCACGGCGCAGTTCATCCAGCTTGGCGAAATGCACGTGGCCTTCGCCGTCGGTGTGGCCGCTGCTCACGGGCAGACCGTTGCGGCCAATGATGTCGACCTGGGCGTCGGACACCGGCGAACCGTTGCCGATGGATTGCACATACACGTCATGGCTGCCATCGCTGGAGCGCTTGGCGATGATGCCGAGGTCGGTGACCACGATAAAGCGCAGGTCAGAGGTGGTGCTGCGCGAATAGTCGAACGTGCGCTCGGCCGGCTCATCCTGAGGGCTGAGCTTGAGCACGAAAATGCCGCGACGGCCTCCGTTGGCGGTGAGGTAGTGGCTCAGATCGACGTTGTCATAGACGGTTTTCGCCGGGTCCGAGGACGACAGCGCAATATCCAGGGACTGGCGTTCAACCATGCGGTCGAAGTACTCGTTGCCGAAATTGGGCCGGGCAAAGCTGCCGCTGCTCTGGTCCACCAGGTGCTGCAATTGGTTGGGCAGCAAGCGCGCGATTTCCACATGGGCGCCAGGTACACCACGGGCCATGAAACCCAGGCGTTTTTCGCCATTGAGGCTGAGCAACGCGCCGTCGGAGAGGAACTGCAAGGTGCGCGGATAAGCCGGCATGCTGATCAGCGAGGCCGTAGGGTTTTTCGCCAGGTAGCCACCGATGGCTTCCAGGTTGGCGGGCACGCGCACATACAGCGCACGGCCGGCCGGGGCCTTGAACTTGAAGGCATGCAGGGTATTCAGTGGTTCGACGCTGGGCACGTGGGTCAGCGTGACCTTGGTACTGCGGGCCAGCAGGGCGTCGTCGATGTCGTTGCTGTTATAGGGACGGGTGTCGTCCTGGGCCTTTTCCGGCAACAGCCAGGCCTGGACCTTACCGGCAATGGTCTCATCGGCCACGGCACTGGAGCTGCTGAACATCAACACCGGCTCAGGCTCGCCGCGTTCGTTATCCACAAAGCTCACTTCGGCGCCGGTAAAGGTCAGGCGATAGCGGCCGGGCACGGTGACTTCCGCCACCAGCGGCGCGGTGCTGGCGTTGCCGCCGTCGCGGGCCTTGATGCCTTCATCCAGCTTGGCGCTGACCGGCGTGCTTTCCAGCGGTGTGGCCAGGGCGGCGGAGCGCACGTAGGCGTTCAGCCTGGTCTCGTCGAAGCTGATGTCCGGGCGGTTGGGCAACTGGGCGTCGCGGTAGGCCAGGCCTTTGCCGAGGGTGACCGAAACGCGCTTGCGCAGGCTGTCTTCATCGACCGGGTGGGAAAAATGGAAGGTCGCCACCAGTTGTTTCATCGTCGGGTTCGACGGGTCTTGATACAACTCGTTGTGTGTCAGGGTGGCGCGGAACGGCTGGGTGGAGAACTGGCTGCTGTACTGACTGAGCAGTACGCCATCGGCCAGCAAACCTTTCCTGGCCAGATCAAGGGTGTAACCCGCTTCGATAGGCCAGTCTTTCTCCGGCACGAACAGCAGCGTGCGGTCATCGGACCAACGCCAGCTCCCGGCCACATTGGGTTTGAGGGTGATGCCTTCGGTGACCGGCTTGCCAATGGCGGCCAGCGGGGCCACCGATTCGGCAAAACGCACTTGCAAGTTATCCACAACCGGCGGTTGCTGGGTGTAGTCCGTCAGGTTGGGTTTGTGCAGCGAATAGCCCACGGTATGGGGCTGCGGCAGGTTGGAGTACCAGTGCCAGCCGTAGAAGCCAGCGGCCGCCAGCAGCACCAGGCCCAATACGCCGGCACCGGCCTGGCGCGGATAAGCGCGGGCTTTGTTACCCAGGTTCGCCAGGCCACGGCCGATGGCGCGCAGCCACAGCGGCGGATGCCATTGGCCGAAAACGGCCCCCACCACAGTCAGAAACACACCGACAACACGACGGCTGATGGCTTTGAGCGAATCGAACATGGTGAGCATCCCTGGCTAAGTGCGGCGTATCTTACACGCGTCTTTGATACAAAAGATGACACCGATACGCCGCACGGCGGGGATGTTTACCGAGTCAGCTGCGCACGAATGCCAACAGCAGCGCGTAATCATTGGCGTCGGCAGCGCGAAGCGCCTGGATGTAGCGTTGGCGAACTTCGTTCACGATCACCAGGTTACCGCGCCCCCAGGAGAAGGGAGCAAGACCACATTGCCTCAGCAGGCAATCGGTCATGAGGCGAGCATGTCTACCGTTGCCATTGGGGAAAGCGTGTAGCCACACAAGTCGATGATGAAAGCGCACGGCAATCTCTTCTGGCGGGAATATGTTGTGCTCCAGCCAGTAAGCCACGTTGTCGAGCAATTGACGCAAGTTGACGGCAATCTGTGTCCAGTCACAGCCAATGTTTTTATCTGATTTTCGGAAAGTACCGGCCCACTTCCAAGTGTCGTCGAACATTTTCACGTGGAGTTCGCGGCAGAAATGATCATTCAGCACATCCAGCTTTTTTTGCCGAGCTACCCAACGCGAGGCTTTGAGGATGTTTTGCGCCTCCCATTCATCCAATTCGCCTTGGGTGGCGATGTGTCTCGGTTTCAGCCCAGCGACTTCGTCCGGATCGAGCGGGGTTTGACCTGGTTTAAGTTCCAGTTCTATTGCCATAGGCGTGTCCATGGACCGTCGAGCAATTCTTTGCGACGTTCATCAATCTGACGTTCGATGAAGGCATCAGAAGGACGTTGATCTTCGAGGCTCATGGAATGTGCGACGCCTAGGATTTCTTGCTTGGCCATGAGTTCAGCTCGGTCTCGGATGACTTCATGCAGGGGCTTTTTGGGGACCAGGCCGTACACGAGTTCACAGTCCAGTGCTGCTGCTAGCTTTCTCAGCTGTGCAAGCGATATCCGATCTTCAGCTTCGGAACGCTCGGACTTGGTCAACGTCACTGAAGACACGCCCGCCATTTCGGCCTGGGCTCTTAATGAGCGACCCAACGATTCTCTGATAGACCGCAACCATCCGCCTGGCGGAACGGGTGCGCCTTTAACGGTGTTAAAGGTTTCAATAGCGCGTTCTACTTGAGAAAGGCGCAGCTTGTAGAGGTTGGAAGTACCCATGGTGAAAGACCTTTGTAAGCCTATAGGCTATCAATATTGAAATAAATATTAGCCTATAGGCATACAGTAAGCACAAAAAATAAGCCTATAAGCTAACAAAATACAGGATTCTGTTTGCCTATAGGCTTACAAAGCAATTCCATTTGTTAGCTTTCAGAAGTTCAGGTCCACCAGTAGCGCACGAGGTGGAAGAAAATCGGCGCCGCAAAACACACCGAATCCAGCCGATCCAGCATCCCGCCGTGGCCTTCGATCATATGCCCCCAATCCTTCACCCCCCGGTCGCGCTTGATCGCCGACATGACGATGCCGCCAGCGAAGCCGAGCAGGTTGATCAGCAAGGCGATCAGGAACGACTGCCACGGGTTGAACGGCGTGGTCCACCACAGCGCCGCACCGATCAGGGATGACAGCAAAATCCCGCCGACAAAGCCTTCCACTGTTTTGGATGGCGACAGGTTGGGCGCGATCTTGTGTTTGCCGAACAGCTTGCCGCACACGTACTGCAGCACGTCCGAGAGTTGCACCACGATCACCAGGTAGGCGATCAGCAGCAGGTTGCGGCCTTCGTAGCCGGGGATGTCGAGGGTCAGCAGGGCGGGCACGAACGACACGCAGAACACTGCGATCATCAGCCCCCATTGCACTTTGGAGGCGCGTTCGAGGAAGTGCGTGGTGTCGCCGCCCAGGGAGGCGAGGATCGGCAGCAGCAGGAACACGTACACCGGGATAAAGATCGAGAACAACCCGTACCAGTCCGAGTAGATCAGCAGGTATTGCAACGGCAATGCCAGGTAGAACGCGGCCACCAGGGCCGGGTAGTCGCTGCGCCGGGTCGGCGTGAGGGTGAGGAATTCGCGCAGGGCGTAGAACGACACCGCGTAGAACAGCAGGATCACCGCACCGGTACCGAGCCAGAAGGCGATACCGATGACCACCACCATCACCCACCAAGCGTTGATGCGGGCGTTGAGGTTGTCGATCACGGCATTGGGGGTGCCACGGGTGCGCAGTTTGAGGATCAGGCCGATCAGCGAGGCGAGCACCAGTATCGCGCCGATGCCGCCGAATAACATCAGGGTTTGGCTATCCATCTCAGGAATGCTCCGGGGCGAGGGCGAGCAGGGCGTCGCGGGTTCGGGCAAGGAACGCGGCTTTGTCTTCGCCTTCTTCCAATTGCAAGGGAGCGCCGAAGCTGGTGGTGCACAGCAAAGGCAACGGCAGCACGCGGCCCTTGGGCATGACCCGGTTGAGGTTGGCGATCCACACCGGGATCAATTCGGCCTGTGGGTAACTTTTGGCCAGATGGTAGATGCCGCTTTTGAACGGCAGCAAGCCGTCCTCCAGGTTGCGCGTGCCCTCGGGAAAGATGATCAGCGAGTCGCCGCCTTCCAGCGCCGCGAGCATGGGCTGCAGGGGGTTATCCACAGGGTCCTTGCGCTCGCGGTCGATCAGCACGCCATTGAACACGCGGTTGATGATGTAGCGTCGCAGGGCGCTTTTATTCCAGTAATCGCTGCCGGCCACCGGGCGCGTGAATTTGCGCAGGTTCTGCGGCAGCGAGGCCCACAGCAGTACGAAGTCGCCGTGGCTGCTGTGGTTGGCGAAATAGATACGTTGCACCGGCACTGGCGCGCAACCCAGCCACAGGCTGCGGGCGCCGGTGACGGTGCGGGCCATGGAGGTAATCAGCGTGGCGACCACGGGTTCGAACATGGGGATTCCTTATGCGGCGAAAGGCAGCCAGGGGCTGGCGAGGATCACGGCGAGGGTCAGCAGCGCTTGCGCGCCCAGCAGCCAGGCTTGTTTGCGCAGCAATTTGAGGGCGCCGCGACGGCGCTCGTCCCAGGGCCGGTCGGCCCGCTTGGGCGATTGCAGGCCAAGGGTTTGCAGGGCTTGATCGAGGTCCGCCGTGCGCTCTATGTCGCGGGCCAGCAGGGCGAACAGGTCGGCATCAAAGGCCACCCGCAGCGCCCAGTACTTTTGCAGCAGCCCCAGGATAATCATCCACAGGCTGAGCAGCAGGCAGATGCTTGAAACACTCGCCATCAGCAACTGGGCCAGGCCGAATAACACCCCGGCCACGGTCAGGCCTGTGGATAACTGATCCAGTGAACGGCCACGGCGCAGCAGGCTGGCGACCACCTGGAGTTCCATATCAGCGGGCATGGGGCAAACCCTCCAATGCTTGACGATGAGCAGGATGCAGGACCACATGGGCCCGCGCTGTACGAATAATAGCCAGCGCCTGGTCCACCGTGGCAGCGCGCCCACTGTGCAGCAGCCAGGCGGCGACGGCGGTGGCACTGCGCGAATAGCCGAGGGCGCAGCACACCAGCACCGGGCCGCTTGCACGCAGGCGCTCGATGGCCTCGGCGGCTTGCTGGCAGTCGGCGGGTGTCGGGGCGATCAGGTCCAGCACCGGGATGCTTTGATACGCGCGGCCCTGTGGATTAATCGGCAATTCGGCACAGAGGTCGACGATGGCGCTGAATGAATTCTGCTCTTTCGCACTGGGAATCCGACCAAGCCACACGTTATCCACAATCAGGTCCGGCTGTGGATGTTTGCGTGTCCACAGGCGCGAATTTATCCACGCACCGGCCAGGTAGGGGGCATACAGCCAGCGCGCCGCGGGTGTGAGCCGGCCATCGCTGCGTTTCTGAAAGCCCGACGCGCCGAGCACCAGGTAATTCGCCTTGATCAAGCCCAGGGACACCGCCGGCCAGAGCAGCCATAACCAGCCGCCGCCCAGGGAAAACGCCAGAATCGCCAGTGCCAAGGCTCCCAGGCCGTAGCGCAGGCCCACGCGCCAGCGCTTCGAATCCCGGGTCAGCCGTGCATTCAGCAAGGGGCTGGGGTGTTCCACCGGCCACAGCCACACGCATATCCAGCCGGCGAGGGCGCCTGTGGGTAAGTCGATAAAGTGATGTTGATAAGTGGTCAGCACCGAAATACCGATCAAGGCGAACCAGCCATGCACCAGCCAGCGCCATAACCCTTGGGTGTGGCGCTGATACATGACCCACAGGATCACCAGCAGCGCGATATGCAGCGAGGGCGCCTGGTTGAACGGTTTGTCGAAACCCGCCAGCACGGCAAACAGCCAGCCGAACACACCATCCAGCTCCGGCCGCTCGAAGGTGAAGCGCAGCGGCCAGATCAGGAAGCAACTCACGGCGATGACCTGCGCGCTCAGCAGGCGCAGCGCGTGTTGCTTCAGCTCATGGCGGCTGTTGGGCAGCAGCAGGGAGAAACCGTAAAGCAGGTCGATGGACCAATAGGGCACGATGGTCCAGGCCCAGAACGGCATATGGGTTTCCCAGCCGAACACCAGGGTGCCGACATCGCTGCGCTGGCTGGTGACCCAGGTGGCGAAGCCGTAGGTGCTGAAAAACAGCGGCGCCAACAGCAGCAGCCACAGCACCGCTGGTTTCAATAGACCGGGTTCGCGCATGGTCAGATCTTCTGGGCCAGGGACACGGTAAAGATGCCCCACTCATCCACACGTTGGGTGATCTTGCGAAAGCCCGCGGCTTCTACCAGTTGGTCCATTTCCGCCTGGCTGCGACGGCGCATCACCCAGGCCTGGCCCTGGCGATGGCTGGTCAGTGCGCGGGCGATCAGTTCCAGTTGCGGGTGCCATGGCTGGCCGGTGTAGACCAGGTAACCGCCGGGCTCCACGGCTTCGGCCAGGCCGGCCAACGAACCGCCGACCATGGCGTTATCGGCAAACAATTCATACAGCCCGGACACCACCGCCAGCGTCGGCTTGGGTTGCAGTGCCGCCAAATCCAAGCGGTCAAACGCATCGCCTTTGACGAACTGCGCGACGTCTCCCAGGCCCTTCTCACGAATCAGCGCGCCACCGTCGCGCACGTTGATGTCGCTGTAGTCGCGCAGCAGGATCGATTCCGGCAGCGGCGACACGCCCTGCAAGGCTTCAAGAATGTAGCGCCCGTGGCCGGCGGCGATGTCGACGATGCGCACTTCGCGCTGTTCATCCCTCAGCTTGGCCATGGCCAGGCGCAGCAGTTCCTCGACGTTCAGCTTGCGCTGGCGAATACCGCGCCAGCCGATGGAGTTGAGGTAGTTGGTGTCGATCATGCGGCCCAGCCTGCCTTTGCCGGTGGGCGTGTTGCGGTACACGTAGTCCAGGGTGCTGCCGGAGTCGAAGCCGGTGTCGAAGCCCAGCTTGACGCCGTCCGACAGGTTCTTGCCCAGGCCCATGCTGGCGCGGGTCAGGCGCCAGTACAGGTCGCGCAGGGAATTGCGCGGCAAGGGCGCAGCGAGGGATTCGGATTCGGCGCAGGTGGCACCCAGTTTGTCGGCGTCCAGCAGGGACGCACGGTCCAGCGGGTGTGCGAAGTTCTGCAGGATAAAGCGCCTGGCGCTGCTCACGGCCACCGCGCGGTCACGCTCGCCGAGGGTGTCGTGGAAAAAACCGGGGAGGATATGCAGTTCTTTTTTCAGGCTGCCAAGGCGGTCGAAAAATTGCTGCTGGGGTTTGCGGTGCACCACAAAATCGGCGCCCGAGACCAGCAGTTGGGTCGGCACCTGGATCGCCTGGGCATCGGCGACAACCCGGTCGGCGGCTTCGTACAGGCCCAGCAGCACGTTCACCGAGATGGCCTTGGTGATCAACGGGTCGCTGTCGTAGGACGCCACGCGCTCCGGGTCATGGCTGAGGAACTTGGCCTTGACGTAGCTGTTTACGAAGAAGTTGCCGCGAAACCTGCGCATGAGCGCCAGGCCCGGCCGGGCAAAGGGCACGTACAGCTTGACCTTGAACGCCGGGGACGCCAGCACCAGGGCGCGGATTTTCGGCGCGTAGTCATGCACCCAGGTGGCTGCGATCACCGCGCCGACACTTTGGGCAATCACGGCACAGTCTTCTTCCTCGATGCCATAGGTGGCGCCGATATGGTCGCGGAAGGTCTGCACATCACGGGCGCTGGTGGCGAAGCTCGGGCTGTCGCCGCGTTCGCCGGGCGATTGGCCGTGACCGCGGGAGTCCCAGGCGAAGAAGTCGAACTGCGGCAAGTCCAGTTCATCCACCAGGTGCGCGATACGCCCCGAGTGCTCATGGCCGCGATGGAACAGCAGGATCGCCTTGCGCGGCTCGCCGTCCGCCGGCGCGCTGGCCGGCCAATGACGGTAGAAAAGCTCGACGCCGTCATGGGTACTGAAGGTGTGCTCTTGCTGTTCGCGCATTGCAAAATCCTTATGCAGAAGGGGAGATAGGTTGTTCTTCTTTCAAGCCCTGGCGCACCCGGTTGACCAGGGTGTAGGCGAGCAGGGCGGCGACCAGCCACATCACCGTGTCGATCCAACCGGCGCCGAGCCAGCCCAGCGCCACACCAGTGGCCAGCACGCCGAGGACAAACGCGCGGTCACTCTTGCCCATCGGCCCGTCATAGCGCCGTGACGCGCCGACCATTGGCCCCAGCACCCCGGCGTATTCGCTGAACACCGCCAGCAGCGCTACCAGCAGCACCGGCACCAGGCTCACGCCGGGGATCAGCGCGAAGGGCAGGATCAGCGCACTGTCGGCAATCACGTCGCACAATTCATTGAGGTAGGCACCCAGGCGCGACTGCTGGCCGAACTCCCGGGCGAGCATGCCGTCGATGGCGTTGAGGGCCATGCGCAGGATCATCCACAGCGGGATCAGCGCAAACAGCCACAGGTGTTGGGCGAAGCTGGCGATCAACAGGCCGACCAGCAGAGAAATAACCCCGGCCAGCACGGTGATCTGGTTGGCCGTGGTGCCATTGTCATAGAGGCGCTGCACGAGTGGGCGCAGCAGGTTCTGAAACCGCGGTTTGAGCTGATAGATCGAAATCATGGGGGTGACGCTTCCTTGTCCGAGAGCCCGCGAAAAACTGTCTGGAGTGTGCCGATTATTCATGGCCTATACCAGTGATGGCGCGTGTTTATGGGGGTTTAGTCACGATCTGGAAAGCACTGAGGGACAAATGTGGGAGGGGGCTTGCCCCGATGGCGGTCTACCTGTTGATGCATATGCCGGCTGACTCACAGCCATCGGGAACAAGCCCCCTTCCACAGGAGATTTTTGCCATGTTCAAAAACCCTGTTTAACGAACAAAAATTTCACGCCACGTGTTATATCGTAACGAATTGTGTACAAGCGGGCGTGAGTGGATGCAAGTGGATCTAGAGGCGGACGGCGCTTCGGTTGAAGGCCTGCCGCGTTTTCAGCAAGGGCTGTTCCATGCCCGCCGATTGCGGCAAGCCGGTATCAGCCTGACAGTACTGGCCGTAGTCGGTTGGGTGCTGGCGTTGTTTGTCGCGCTGTTTGCACCGTTGTCGATCTGGCCGGTGGTGTTGATCAACTGCGCATCGGCCCTGCTGGTGCTGGTGGCAGGGCTGCAGTCGGCGTGGTGGGTGGCCGATTGGCGGGCCCAGGGGCTGGAGGCGCCGGCGGCCGAATTACCTGTTGAAGAAACGGGCCGCTACGCACGCCTTGTGGAGCGCTTTGGCCGGCAGATCGGCGCCCCTGTCTTGTGGCTGGGCGGCTGGTCGCTGCTGGCGCTGGTCAGCATCATCGAATTCTGGAACCTGGGCCTGCCCTCGGCGCCTGTCGGCCAAGCGGCCAGCGTGGGGGCTGCGTTGGCCTTGGCCCTGGCGTTTGGCTTGTTGGTGTTCGAACGGCGCCTGGCTCAGGAAACCACGGCCCAGTGGCCGGAAGCCGCGCAACTGGCGCAGTTGAGTCGGGTGGCGATTATCTGCCTGGTGGTCAGTGCCATTTGCCTGCTGTTTGCCGGGGCCGAGTCGGTCTGGCCGTTGCGCCTGGCGGTGCTGGTGGGGCTGTTGCCGGCGCTGGTGGCGGTGGAGTTTCTATTAAGAGGCCTGCTGTCGCTGTTCAGCCCGCGCCAGCCGCGCCTTGAACCACGCCTGATGGCGCAGAGTTTCATCGCCGGGTTGCTGCGCTGGCCGCCACAACCGCTGCTGGCGTTGCAGCACGAATTACACAACCGTTTCGGCATCGACCTGCGCCAGATCTGGGCGTTTACCTACATGCGCCGCGCGTTTTTGCCGGTGTTGCTGGTGGTGCTGGCGGTCGGCTGGGCGCTGACCGGTGTGCATGAAGTGCCCCTGCAAGGCCGTGGGATTTATGAGCGCTTTGGCAAACCCGTCAAGGTGTTCGGCCCTGGCCTGCATGCCGGGTTGCCGTGGCCTTTGGGCCGTGTGTTAAGCATCGAGAACGGCGTGGTGCATGAGTTGGCCACCAGCGTCAGCGAGGCCGCCGCACCGGAGTTGGCGCCTGCCGAAGGCCCGGCACCGCTGGTTGCCAATCGGCTGTGGGATGCCAGCCATGTGAATGACAAATCCCAGGTGATCGCCAGCAGCAGCGGCGACAAGCAGAGCTTCCAGATCGTCAATATGGATGTGCGCTTCGTTTACCGCATCGGCCTCACCGACCAGGCCGCACTCGCCGCCACCTATAACAGCGCGGATGTGCCGACCCTGATCCGCAGCACCGCCAGCCGCATCCTGGTACACGATTTTGCCTCGCGTACCCTCGACGAATTGCTCGGCGAACAACGCACGCGCCTGGCCGACGAAATCGGCCGCGCCGTGCAGGCGGATTTGCAGACACTCGACAGCGGTGTGGAAATCCTCGCCACTGTCGTGGAAGCCATCCACCCACCGGCCGGCGCCGCCAATGCCTACCACGGCGTGCAAGCCGCGCAGATCGGCGCCCAGGCCCTGATCTCCCGCGAGCGCGGCGCCGCCAGCGAACACACCAACCAGGCCTTGCTGCAAGCCAGCACCGCCCGCGACCAGGCCTTGGCCACCGCCCGCGAAGTGAATGCCGGTGCCCAAGCGGCCGACCTGCGCTTTACCGCCGAACAAAAGGCCTACGCCGCGGCCGGTCGGGCCTTTGTGCTGGAACAGTACCTGGGCCAACTCAGCCTGGGTCTGGCCCACGCCAAGCTGCTTATTCTGGATCACCGCCTGGGCGCCGATGGCGCGCCGACGATTGATCTGCGTTCTTTTACTTTGCCGGCCGACCCTTCGCTGCCGCGTAAAGCCGTTCAATAAGGAGTCTGTCTGTTGAGCGCTCATTCTCACGATCATGGTCACCACCACGGCCACCATCACCATCATCACGGTGATGAACAGGCGGCGGGTCCTTTCCCTTGGCGGCGTATGGCCTGGGCGGTGTTGCTGGTGCTGTTCGCGGTGGCGGCGGCGAGCCTGGTGCAGGTGCGCTCCGGCGAGGCCACGGTGATTACCCGCTTCGGCAACCCGTCGCGGGTGTTGCTGGAACCGGGCCTGGGCTGGCGTTGGCCGGCGCCGTTCGAGGCGGCGATCCCGGTGGACTTGCGCCTGCGCACCACCTCCAGCGGCTTGCAGGATGTGGGTACGCGCGACGGCCTGCGGATTATCGTGCAGGCCTATGTGGCGTGGCAGGTGCAGGGCGATGCCGACAATGTGCAGCGCTTTATGCGCGCCGTGCAGAACCAGCCGGATGAGGCCGCGCGGCAGATCCGCACCTTCGTCGGCTCGGCGCTGGAAACCACGGCGGCCAGCTTTGATTTGTCCAGCTTGATCAACACTGAGGCCAGCCAGGTGCGCATTGCCGATTTCGAGGCGCAGCTGCGCCAGCAGATTGATCAACAATTGCTCACCACCTATGGCGTGCGCGTGGCGCAGGTGGGGATCGAGCGCCTGACGTTGCCGTCGGTCACACTCACCGCCACCGTCGACCGCATGCGTGCCGAGCGCGAAACCATCGCCACCGAACGCACGGCCGTGGGCAAGCGCGAGGCCGCGCAGATTCGCTCCGCGGCTGAGCGTGACGCGCGCATCGTGCAGGCCGATGCCACGGTGAAAGCCGCCGACATCGAAGCCCAGTCACGGGTCGAAGCCGCGCAGATTTATGGGCGTGCCTACGCCGGCAATCCGCAGCTGTATAACTTGCTGCGTTCCCTGGATACCTTGGGCACGGTCGTGACCCCCGGCACCAAAATCATCCTGCGCACCGACGCCGCGCCCTTTCGCGCGTTGGTGGACGGGCCCAAGGACGTTCAGCCATGACCGAGCGTGACAGCCCGGACAGCCCCTGGATCCAGGCCGGGCGCCTGACGTTCCTGGCGTTGTACGCGGTGACGGTGTTGGCCGCATTGGCATGGGCGTTTTCCAATGTGCGGCAGATCGACCCGCAGAACCGTGCGGTGGTGCTGCACTTCGGCGCCCTCGACCGCATCCAGAATGCCGGGCTGCTGCTGGCCTGGCCGCAGCCGTTCGAGCAGGTGGTGTTATTGCCGGCGGCCGACCGGGTGATCGAGCGTCGGGTGGAGAACCTGTTACGTTCCGATGCGGCGGTGCAGGCTGATCGTGTGGCCAGTTTCGCCACGCCCTTGAGCGATGCCCTGGCCGGCTCCGGCTACCTGCTGACCGGCGATGCCGGAGTGGTGCAGCTGGATGTGCGGGTGTTCTACAAGGTCACCGAACCCTACGCCTTTGTGTTGCAGGGCGCGCATGTGCTGCCCGCCCTGGATCGCCTGGTGACCCGCAGCGCCGTGGTCCTGACGGCGGCGCGCGATCTGGACACGATCCTGGTGGCGCGCCCCGAATTGATCGGTACCGACAACGGCGCCGCCGAGCGTCGCGAGCGGCTGCGGGGTGACTTGGTGCAAGGCGTCAACAAGCGCCTGGCCGAGTTGGCTGCCACCGGTCTGGGGCTGGGCATCGAGGTGACGCGGGTCGATGTGCAATCGAGCCTGCCGGGCCCGGCGGTGAACGCATTCAACGCCGTACTCACCGCCAGTCAACAAGCCGACAAAGCCGTGGCAAACGCCCGGACCGAAGCGGAAAAACTCACCCAGACCGCCAACCAGCAGGCCGACCGCCTGGTGCAGGTCGCCCACGCCCAGGCCAGTGAACGCCTGGCCAATGCCCAGGCGCAAACGGCCACGGTCGCCAGCCTGGCCCAGGTCAAAGACCCGGGCTTGCTGTTGCGCCTGTACCGCGAGCGTATGCCGAAGATTCTCGGCCAGGCCGGTTCGGTGACCACGGTCGATCCTAAAGACGACTCCCGCTTGATCATCCAGGGAGCCGAACAATGAGCGCACCCATGCTGACCTCCGCCGAGCAGCGCAGCGCTGCCCGGCAATTGACCCTGGCCATGCTCGCCCTTGGCTTGCTGATGCTGGGGCTGGTATGGCGCTGGCTGGCGCCGGACCAGACGGGCGTCAGCCAGTTGCTGCTCGGTGTGGCCTCGTTGCTGGTGGCGGTGCCGGTGATGCGCTCGGCCTGGTACAGCCTGCGTTTTCCCAGCCTGCATGGCATTACCGACCAACTGATCGCCCTGGCGATGCTCGGCGCCTGGGCCACCGGCGATCTGCTGACCGCCGCGCTGCTGCCGATCATCATGATCTTCGGCCACGTATTGGAAGAGCGCAGCGTGATCGGCTCCCAGGAGGCGATTCATGCCCTGGGTAAACTGACCCGCAGCCATGCGCGGCGGGTGCAGGTCGACGGCAGCATCATCGAAGTGGATAACGGAACGCTGAGCACCGGCGATATCGTCGAGGTGCGTGCCGGTGATCGGGTGCCCGCCGATGGCGTGGTGCTGTCGGGCCAGGCGAGCCTGGACACGGCGCCGATCACCGGCGAGTCGGTACCGTTGGAAGCCAGTGTGGGTGTGCAGGTGTTTGGCGGGGCGATCAACCTCGATGGCCTGTTGCGCCTGCAAGTGACGCGCACCGGCAACGAGTCGACCCTGGGCAAAGTCATCGCGCTGATGCAGAACGCCGAACGTTCCAAGCCGCCGATCACGCGGCTGCTGGAGCGTTACGCGGGCAGCTATATGGTGTTGGTGTTGCTGCTGGCGGCAGTGACCTGGTTTGTGACCAATGACGCCCAGGCGATGCTCGCGGTGCTGGTGGCGGCGTGCCCATGCGCCCTGGTGCTGTCGGCACCGGCGACGGCGATTGCCGGGATCGCCGTGGCGGCCCGGCATGGGATCCTGATTCGCAGCTCGGCGTTCCTCGAGGAGTTGGCGGACCTGACCTCGCTGGTGGTGGACAAGACCGGCACCCTGACTTTTGGCACCCTGCGTTTGCAGTCCATCGAGACCTCGTCGACCGACCGCCAGGCGCTGCTCAACCTTGCGGCCAGCCTCGGTTCGGCCAGTAGCCACCCGGTCAGCCGTGCGTTGGCGGGGTTGGCGACTCAGGCGCAAATGCTGGCGCTCACGGATATTCGCGAGCGCCAGGGCTTGGGCGTTGTGGCACAGACCGAGCAGGGCGAAGCGGCGTTGGGCCGTCCCGAGTTGTTCGAGCAATTGGGTATTGTCACGACGACGGTGCCGAACCATGACGGCCCGATTGCCGGGCTGGCTCTGAACGGGCAGTTCCTGGCCTGGCTGCTGCTGGCCGACAGCGTCAAGCCGGAGGCGCGCCAGGCCCTGCAAGAGTTGCGGGATTTGGGCCTGGGTCGTCAACTGCTGCTCACTGGCGACCGTCAAAGCGTGGCCGACAGCCTGGCGCTGGACGTGGGCATCAGCGATGTCGAAGCCCAGGCGTTGCCGGAAGACAAGCTCAACCGCGTGCTTGGGGAAATCGGCAGCGGCTTCCGGCCCATGGTGGTCGGTGATGGGATCAACGATTCCCTGGCGCTCAAGGCTGGCGTGGTTGGGGTGGCCATGGGCGCGGGTGGGGCGGACATTGCGCTGGCCTCGGCGGATGTGGTGTTGATCGGCAGCGACCTACGGCGCCTGGGCACCTGTGTGCGCTTGAGTCGCCAGTGCCGGCGTACGTTGCAGGTCAACGTGGTCATCGGCCTGGGCTGGACCTTGGCCATCGTGGTGTTTGCCGCCTTTGGCTGGTTGGGTGCTGCGGGGGCGATGATTGCGGCGGTGTTGCATAACCTCAGCACCTTGCTGGTACTGGGCAATGCCGGGCGTTTGCTGCGGTTTCAGGAGCCGCTGTCGAAGCTTGAGGATTAATTTCAGAAATATTTGCATACGGCTGTAACGCCGATAAGGGGCCTCACTCTAGTGCTGTGTCGAGACTGGGCAATCCGTTCAGACCGACGCCACTACCGATCACGAGGAATACGAGAATGAAGATTAAATCCGCTGCTGCTGGTGCTGCCCTGGCGATGGCCGCCGCCACCATGTTTGCTGGTGTTGCGACCCAGGTACAAGCCGCCGATGCGCAAGTGCATTGCTACGGCGTGACGTCCTGCAAAGGCATGAACGACTGCAAAACCGCTGAAAACGCCTGCAAGGGCCAGGCGGTGTGCAAGGGCCACGGCTTCAAGGCCATGACCAAGGCCGCCTGTGACGCAGCGGGCGGCAAAGTCGGCGAATAACCGGCAAACGAGTGCAACCGCAGTGGCAGTCCCCACCGCTGCGGACACTTTGCCCAGGAGCGAGTCATGTCCGCGTCCCTTCCAAGTCTGGGTTACGGCCTGGGTTTACGCAGTGAGTACTACCAGCAGATCCTTGAACAAGCGCCGGCCGTGGATTGGTTCGAAGTGATCTCCGAGAACTATCTGGTGCAGGGCGGTAAAGCCTTGTACTACCTGGATGCGATAGCCGAGCGTTACCCGTTGGTGATGCACGGTGTGTCCCTGTCCATCGGCGGCCCCCACCCCGTCGACATGGACTACCTGAAACACCTCAAGCAGCTCGCGGAGCGTATCCAGCCCGCGTGGATTTCCGATCATTTGTGCTGGAGCCGTGGCAGCGCGCACCAGTTGCATGACCTGCTGCCCCTGCCTTACACCGAAGAAAGCCTCTACTACGTAGCTGCTCGCGTTCGCCAAGTGCAGGATGTGTTGCAGCGCCCGCTGGTGCTGGAAAACGTATCCAGTTATGTGCGTGCCAAGGCGGATGAATTCACCGAATGGGAATTCCTCAATGCCCTGGCCCACCTGTCGGGCTGCCAGTTGCTGCTCGACGTTAACAATGTGTATGTCAGTGCGCGCAACCATGGCTTCGATGCCTGGACCTTTATCCGCAACCTGCCGCCCGACAGCATCCGCCAGCTGCATCTGGCCGGGCATATGGATTACGGCGACTACGTGGTCGATACCCACGACCATCCGGTGTGCGACCCGGTGTGGGCGTTGTATCAACAGACCCTGGAGCATTTGGGGCCGGTCTCGACGCTGTTGGAGCGCGATGACCATTTCCCGCCGTTCGAAGCGCTGCTCACCGAGCTGGAAAAGGCCCGGAAGCTGGGCGCCGCAGCCTTGGCCCGGAGGTCGTTATGCGCCTGACCGACTGGCAGTTGGCCTTTGAACAGCACTTGTCAGCGCAGACGCCTGATGCCAACAGTGGCTTTGCCGCCACGTTATTGGGCGGACCGACGCTGGATGTAGACACTGGCCTGGCGATCTATCACAACGCTTATCTGGCACGGCTGCAGGAGGTGTTGCGGCACGACTTCAGCGCCATCCGGTATTGGCTGGGGGATGATGAGTTTGCGCTGCTGACGCAAGCCTATGTGCGTCGTTATCCGTCGGCCCACTACAGCCTGCGCTGGTTGGGCGAGCGGTTTCCGGCGTTTATCCACGAGCACCTGGTGGCCGAGCAAAGTGCGCCGCTGGTTGAACTGGCCCAGTTGGAGTGGGCCTTCACCCTGGCGTTCGATGCGCCGCAGGGTGAGCCGCTGACCCAGGATGATATGGCGGTGCTGCCGCCCGAGGATTGGCCCGGTTTGCAGGTCTCCCTGACACCATCCGTACAGCAGCGACTTTGCCACTTCAACACCGTGGCCATCTGGCGTGCCAGCAAGGATGGCGCGGATTTCCCCGACAGCCACACCTTGGACTTCGCACAGATCTGCCTGGTATGGCGCGATCAGAATGTGTGCCGTTATCGAAGCCTGGGACCGGCCGAGGCGTTTGCGCTGGCGGGGATGGTGACGACCGGTTGGCGCTTCGCAGAACTGTGTGCGCAACTGGCAGTCACTTATGGAGAGGGTGCACCACTGCAAGCGGTGACATGGCTGAAACAGTGGATCCAGGACGGTTTGCTCCAGCGCCGGGCCCCATAGAAGAACGCTATCAAATCGATAGCCTCCTACTTTTTCTCGGGATGGTCTACCCTCATTCCAGACGTCTGAAACAAGGGGGGACTACTCATGCTCGCGCAACTTCCACCGGCCTTACAGAATCTTCAGCTGCCGCTGCGTCTTCGACTCTGGGATGGCCATGAATTCAACTTGGGCCCCGAGCCCAGTGTGACCATCGTGGTGAAGGACCCCACGGTCGTGCCCCAACTGACCCATCCCACACTCGACTCGTTGGGTGAAGCCTTCGTCGAGGGCAAACTGGAGCTGGAAGGTTCCATCAGCGAAGTGATCCGGGTCTGTGATGAGTTGAGTCATGCCTTGGTCGAGGACGACGGCGCGAGTCTGCCGGTGCGCTCGATCCACGACAAGGCCACCGACGCCGCGGCTATTTCCTACCATTACGACCTGTCCAACGAGTTCTACCAGCTATGGCTGGACCAGGACATGGCGTACTCCTGCGGTTATTTCGAAACCGGCAGCGAATCCATCGACCAGGCCCAGCAAGACAAATTCCGCCACCTGTGTCGCAAGTTGCGCTTGCAGCCAGGCGAGTACCTGCTCGACGTAGGCTGTGGCTGGGGCGGCCTGGCACGTTTCGCAGCGCGTGAGTTCGGGGTGAAAGTGTTTGGTATCACCCTGAGCAAGGAACAGCTGGCATTGGCCAAGGAGCGGGTGAAAGCCGAGGGCCTGGAAGACCAGATCGACCTGCAACTGCTCGACTACCGCGATCTGCCCCAGGATGGTCGTTTCGATAAAGTGGTGAGCGTAGGCATGTTCGAACACGTCGGCCACGCCAACCTGGCGCAATACTGCAAGACCCTGTTTGGTGCCGTGCGCGAAGGCGGCCTGGTGATGAACCACGGCATTACCGCCAAGCACACCGACGGCCGGCCTGTTGGCCGTGGCGCCGGGGAGTTTATCGAGCGTTATGTGTTCCCCAACGGCGAACTACCCCATTTGGCGATGATGACCGCCGAGATCAGCGAAGTCGGGCTGGAAGTGGTCGACGTCGAAAGCCTGCGCCTGCATTACGCGCGCACCCTGGACCATTGGAGCGAGCGCCTGGAAGACAACCTGGAAGCGGCGGCGAAGCTGGTGCCGGAGCAGGCGTTACGCATCTGGCGGCTGTACCTGGCCGGGTGTGCCTATGCGTTTGCGCGGGGCTGGATCAACCTGCACCAGATCCTCGCGGTGAAGCCTCACGCGGATGGCAGCCATGAACTGCCGTGGACGCGGGAAGACATCTATCGCTGAGCTGATGTTCCAGAAAAGTGGAGATCCAACTGTGGGAGGGGGCTTGCTCCCTCCCACATTTTTTACCGCATTGGCCGTTAGAGAATCGGTGAGATCAAGCGCGCCACCCGCATGCCCAGTTGCTGCAGGCGGCGGGTCTCGCGGCTTTCTTCCTGGCTCACTTCATGGGCCTGGGCGAAGTCGTCCAGCAGCATCTGTTCCACCTGCTTGGCGAAGGCTTCGTCGACCGTCAGCAACATCACTTCGAAATTCAGCCGGAATGAACGGTTGTCCATGTTCGCACTGCCGATGGCGCTGATCTCGTTGTCCACCAGCACCACCTTCTGATGCAAAAAACCCGGCGTATAGCGGAACACCCGGACACCGGCGCGCACCGCTTCGATCGCATACAGGCTGGACGCGGCGTACACGATGCGGTGGTCGGGCCGCGATGGCAGCAACAGGCGCACGTCCACGCCCCGCAGGACCGCCAGGCGCAGGGCGGCGAACACCGCTTCGTCGGGGATGAAATATGGGCTGGTGATCCACACCCGCTCGGTGGCCGCATGGATGGCCTCGACGAAAAACAGCGAACAGGTTTCATACGGATCGGCCGGGCCGCTGGCGAGCAATTGGCAGAGCACGCCGTCTTCGGGGTAGGCGTCCGGCAGGATCAGCGGCGGCAGCTCGCGCGCGGCCCAGAACCAGTCCTCGGCAAACGACTCCTGCAAACACGCCACCACCGGGCCGGTGACTTGCACATGGGTATCGCGCCATGGTGCCAATGGCGGTTTTTTGCCCAGGTATTCATCGCCCACATTGTGCCCACCGACAAACCCGGTGACACCGTCCACCACCACGATCTTGCGGTGGTTGCGGAAGTTGACCTGGAAACGATTGAGCCAACCGCTGCGGGTGGCGAATGCCTTGACCTGCACCCCGGCGTCGCGCAGCGATTGCACGTACTGATGGGGCAGGGCGTGGCTGCCGATGCGGTCGTACAGCACGTAGATGCCCACGCCTTGGGCGGCCTTTTCCTTCAACAGCGCCTGTAACTGACGGCCGAGTTCATCGTCATGAATGATGAAGAACTGAAACAGCACGGCGGTTTTGGCACTGCGAATGGCGTCGAAGATTGCACTGAAAGTGGCCTCGCCGTTGATCAGCAAGCGCACTTCATTGTTTGCCAGGCACGGCATGCGCCCCAGCTTGGGCATGGCGCGTAACGAGGCGTAGGCGCTGGAGTTGCGCGCAGCGAGAGCCTCCTCGACCCAGGGGCGCCAGTTCAGCTCGGTGATCGCGGTGTGCATTTCCTGGTTGGCCTGGCGACGGGCCTGGATATACGCGTCGAAGGTGCTGCGGCCAAAGATCAGGTAGGGGATCAGGGTGAGATAGGGCATGAACATCAGTGACAGGGCCCAGGCGATCGAGCCTTGGGCGGTCCTGACGGTCAGCACCGCGTGGATCGCGGCGAGAGTCCCGAGAAAGTGCAGCGTGGCGATGAAGTAGGCGAGCAGGTGCGGGCCAAAGAAATCCATGGACGACGGTACTCCAGGCAATCCAATGCCTAACAGACCATGAACGGCTGCGAATGTCGCTATTTTATTTGGCGTGCAACACTGGCACTTTTGCGGCGTCTAACGCCCACAATTCCCCAGGAGTTACCCAATGAATGCTCGTCTGCTTGGTTTGGCCATGGTTGTTGGTTTGTCGTTGCCGCTGGCAGCGCAGGCGCAGATGCTGGCGCCGGGCTTGTGGGAATTGACCACCAGCAACATGAAAGTCGATAACCAGGACCTGCCGGACCTGTCGCTGATCCTCGGTCAGCTCAAGCAGCAGATGACCCCCGAACAGCGCGCCATGCTGGAAAAACAAGGCATCACCATGGCCGGCAAAGGCGTGCAGGTGTGCCTCACCCCGGCACAAGTCGCCTCTGATTCGATCCCCCTGACCGACCCCCAATCGGGCTGCAAGCAGGAAGTGACCGACAAGACCGGCAACCAGTGGAAATTCCGCTTCAGTTGCCCCAAAGCCCAGGGCACCGGCGTCGCTACCTTCCAGAGCCAGAAAGAATTCACCACCACCGTCAACGGCACCTTCAATGCCACCGGCGTTCAGCAGAAGGGCAGCCTGGATACCCACGCCCAATGGCTGGGCACCGATTGCGGCACGGTCAAGCCTCGCGCTTAACCTGTAGGAGCGAGCTTGCTCGCGAAAAACCGGAGAGCGCCACCGGGTGTCAGGTCCCCTGCGTTATCGTTAACGCTCTTCGCGAGCAAGCTCGCGCCTACCTTAGGAAATGCAGCGGTAAACCCTGGCAGCTGTCGACCACCTGGCCGTTGTGCCAGGCCAGGTGGCCGGAGACCAGGGTGGTACTCACGCTGTGGCGAAAGCTGCGTTCGGCGAACGGTGTCCAGCCGCAGCGGGCAAGAATCGGCTCATCCCTGACCGGCTTTCCCTCGGGCTCCGGTTTGATCAGCACCAGGTCGGCCCAATACCCTTCGCGCAGGTAACCCCGGTCGGGGATGGCAAACAGGTCGGCGACACGGTGGCTGGTCTTGGCCACCAGGGTGGCCAGGGGCAGCAGCCCATCGGCCACCAACTCCAACAACGCCGGCAGCGCGTGTTGCACCAAGGGCAAACCCGAGGGCGCCTCACGATACTCCAACTGTTTTTGCGCCCAGGTATGCGGCGCATGGTCAGTGCCAATCACATCCAGACGATCACTCAGCAAGGCCAGGCGCAGGGCGTCGCGGTCGGCGCGGGTCTTGATCGCCGGGTTACATTTGATCTGGTGACCGAGGCGGTGATAGTCACGGTCATCGAACAGCAGGTGATGCACGCAGACCTCAGCAGTAATGCGTTTTTGTGCGAGGGGTTTGTCTTCGAACAATGCCAACTCGCGGGCGCTGGTCAGGTGCAGTACATGCAGGCGCGTGCCGTGACGCTTGGCCAGTTCCACCGCGAAGGAGGATGAGCGATAGCAGGCTTCGGCATCGCGGATCAGCGGGTGGGCGACGGCGGGGATCCTGTCACCGAAGCGCTCACGCATGCGCTGCTCGTTGGCTTGGATGCTCGGCGTGTGTTCGCAGTGGGCCAGCAGAAGGGTCGACACTTCGGCAAACAGCCGTTCCAGGACCCGTGGGTCGTCCACCAGCATATTGCCGGTGGAGGCGCCCATGAATACTTTGACCCCGGCCACTTCGCGCGGGTCAAGGGCGGCGACGGTGTCGAGGTTGTCGTTGCTGACCCCGAAGTGAAAGCCGTAGTTGGCCACCGAGTGCAGGGCCGCGCGGCGCTTTTTATCGGCCAGGGCTTCCAGGTTCAGCGTGGCCGGGTTGGTGTTGGGCATGTCCATGACGCTGGTGATGCCGCCGGCTACCGCTGCGCGGGACTCGCTGTAGAAGCTGCCCTTGTCCGGCGCGCCGGGGTCGCGAAAGTGCACCTGGTCGTCAATCATGCCCGGCAGCAGCCACTGCCCGTGGGCGTCGATGGACACGGGCGCGGCGTTCCCGCCGATGCTGCTGGCGATCTTTTCGATACGGCCATGGGCGACCAGCACGTCGGCATCGAATTCCTGGCCCTCGGTCACCAGGCGGGCGTTGCGGATCAGCAGGCGGCTCATGGCTCAGAACTCGTTTTGCAGGGCTTTGTAACCGCGCACCAGGTCGACGTTGGTACGTGCCACGTCTTCGGAAAACTCCGAGGCACTGACACTCACCGGCGGGAATTGCGACAGGTCGGTATTCGGCCCGATGCGGGTGGTGGAGGGCACGTAGAAGGCGGCGGGCAAATCACGGCCGTCGACCACCGAGTTATGGCGCACCACGCAGCCATCGCCGACGGCGCAGTTGAACAGCACGCTGTTGAAACCGATAAACACCCGGTCGCCGACGGTGCAGGGGCCGTGGACGATGGAGCGGTGGGCGATGGATGTAAATTCGCCTATCGTCACCGCCGCGCCGGACTTGGAGTGGATGACCACGCCGTCCTGGATGTTGGAATTCGCGCCGATGGTGATCGGGTCCATGGCGCCGCCGGCGTCGACTTCGTCGGCGCGGATCACGGCGTAGGGGCCGACAAACACGTTCTCGCCGATGATGACCTTGCCGCAGATGATCGCGGTCTTGTCGACGTAGGCCGATTCGGCAATCACCGGCAGATCACCGGAAGGGTTCTTGCGGATCATGCAAATGGCTCCGTCATGATGTGAACGTAGGCGCCCTCGATGGCGTTGTAGAAACAGGTGTGGCGGCCGGTGTGACAGGCCGGGCCTTGCTGGTCGACGATCAGCAGTACCGCGTCGCCGTCACAATCCAGGCGCGCTTCCACCAACTGTTGCCAGTGGCCGGAGCGTTCGCCTTTGCGCCACAGCTGTCGGCGCGAGCGCGACCAATAGCAGACCTGCCCGGTAGCCAGTGTTTCGTTGAGGGCCTGGCGATTCATCCAGGCCAGCATCAGCACTTCGCCGCTGCCATGTTGCTGGGCGATGGCGGCGATCAGGCCATCGCTGTTCCACGGCAGGGCGTCGAGCACGGCGGCGAGTGGAAAGCGGCTGCCGACGGCAGCCCCTTCCAGTTCGAGCATGCTCAGGGTCACGGCCTGCTCAACGCTGCGCACAGGGTGTTGAGGTTGTACTCGAACAGCCCGGTGAAGGTGCTCGCCGGCCCTTCGGCAGCCAGGGCGTCGGAGTACAGCGTGCCGCCAATCTGCGCGCCGCTTTCATCGGCGATCTGCTTGAGCAGGCGCGAGTCCTTGATGTTTTCCATGAACACCGCCTTGACCTTGTCCTTGCGGATCTGGGTGATCAGCGCGGCAACTTCGGCGGCCGAAGGTTCACGTTCGGTGGACAGGCCTTGTGGCGCCAGGAACTGGATGCCATAGGCCTGGCCCAGGTAACCGAAGGCGTCATGGGAGGTGACGATGCGACGGTTACCCGGTGGCAGCGCGCCGAACTTGGTCTTGGCTTCGGCCAGCAGGCGGTAGATTTCTTTCAGGTAGGCCTGGCTGTTGCGCAGGTAGTCGGCCTTGTTGGCCGGGTCGGCGGCCACCAGTGCCTTGGTGATGTTGTTCACATAGATTTCGGCGTTGGCCAGGTTGTGCCAGGCGTGCGGGTCGGGGATGGTTTCGCCGTCTTCCTCCATGGTGTGGGAGATCACACCTTTGCTGGCGGTGACCACCGTGGCCTTGGTTTCGGTGCTGGTGACCAGGCGGTCCAGCCACGGCTCGAAGCCCAGGCCGTTCTTGATGATCAGCTTGGCCTTGAGCAGCGCCTTGGCATCGTCCGGGGAGGGTTCGTAGGTATGGGCATCGGCGTCGGGGCCGACCATGTTGCTGATCTGGATGTGATCGCCACCGATCTGGTGGGTGATGTCATCGAGAATACTGAAGCTGGTAACCACCTGGAGTTTGTCGGCGGCCTGGGCCATCGACAACGGCAGCAGCAAACTGAACAGCACGAGTAGAGCGCGCATCGGGAAACACCTCATTGGGATGTAAGCAAAGGCGGGCGGCGCAGCAAGCCGTGCACCGGACCGAAGACCACGGACAGCAGGTACCCACCGCCAGCCACCAGCACAATCGCCGGGCCGCTGGGCAGCGAGAAGTAGAACGACAGCAACAAACCCAACCACACCGACAGGCATCCCAGCACCGCCGATACCGCGATCAACACCGGCAGGCGCCGACTCCAGAAGCGTGAAGCGATGGCCGGCAACATCATCAAACCCACCACCATCAAGGCGCCGATGGCCTGGAAGCCAATCACCAGGTTCAGGACCACCAGGGTCAGGAACAAGCCGTGGGCCAGGGGGCCAAGGCGGCTGACGGTTTGCAGGAACAGCGGGTCGAGGGTGTCCAGCAGCAGCGGTTTGTAGATCAGCGCCATGGCGATCAGGCTGAACCCGGAGACCCAGAGCATGCCGGTCAGGGTGGTTTCGTCGACGGCCAGGGCAGAGCCGAACAGCAGGTGCAGCAAATCCAGGCGCTTGCCGGCAAGGCCCAGGATCAACACGCCGGCGGCGAGGGAGATGGGGTAGATGGCCGCCAGGCTGGCGTCTTCGCGCAGGCCGGTGCGGCGGGTGATCCACGCCGACAGGCCGGCCATGCCCAGGCCAGCGCCCAGGCCGCCGATGGTCAACGCGGGCAGGCTCAAGCCCGCGAACCAGAAGCCCAGTGCGGCGCCGGGCAATATGCCGTGGGCGACGGCGTCACCGATCAGGCTCATACGGCGCAGGATCAGAAATACGCCGAGCGGGGCGGTGCTGCAGGCGAGCACCAGACCGCCGATCAGGGCGCGACGCATGAAGACGAAGTCGAGGAAGGGCATCCACAGGTGGGCGGTGAAGTGCATCAGGCCACCTGCATGTGCGGCTGCGGGCGGATCAACTCTTTGCTGGGGCCGAATACACAGCCACTGCTTTTGATTTGCACCACTTGTTGGGTGTGTTGGCGTACGGAGGCCAAGTCATGGCACACCACCGCCAACGTTCGGCCTTCGGCGTGCCAGGCGTGGATATGGCTCCAGCACAGCGCCTGGCCTTCTTCGTCCAGAGCGGCATGGGGCTCGTCAAGCAGTAACACTGGCGACTCGGCAAGGCTCATGCGAGCGAGCAATGCGCGTTGTAGTTGGCCGCCTGACAACGCCATCAATGGGCGCTGTTCCAGGCCACTGAGGCACCATTCTTCCAGCACCTTCTGCAGGCGCTGGCTGCGTTGTTGCGGGGTGAGCCGCGTGCCCCAGAAACCGGCGGCGACCAGTTCTTGCAGGCTGATGGGGAACTGACGATCAAGGTGCTGTTGCTGGGGCAGGAACGACAGGCCACCTCGGCGTGGAACATCCACGGTCACTTTGCCCGCCAACGGTTTTTGCAGGCCGGCGATGACTTTGAGCAGGCTGCTTTTGCCGCAGCCGTTGGGGCCGATCACGCCGGTGAGGCTGCCTTTTTCCAGGGTGAAATCCACGGCGGGTGTCAGCGGTTGGCCAGGGGCGCCCCAGCGCAAAGCAGTGCAGGTGATCATGCAGGGTTTCTCGTCCAGCGGCTTTCAGCCACGGCATCGTGCGCGTGCAGGCTTTCGGCGTGGATCACTTTGAGGTGGAAGGCTTTGACCGCATCCGAGCGTTTCAAGGCGAGGTTAAGGCGGCGGGCGGCGTCTTCGCAGAACATCAGGTTCTGCCCGTTGGCCAAGGCAAAGGCTTGTTCGTCCGCGCGTTTTACGGCGGTTTGTACGGCGGTGCCGAGGGCGGCTTCGGCAGCGTTGATCAGCTCCGTCAGCGCCAGATGCTCGCCTTGCAGGTGCACGTGCAACTGCGCGCTGCTGCGCTGGCTGTGGGGCGTGGCGACGATACCGTTGGCGCTGCCGAGCCAGGTCAGCACATCTTCATGCTGCAACGGCGTGTTGCCGAAGTCTTGGAGAAATTGCTGCTGAATCAACTGCCTGGCGAGGGCGGCGGAACAGGGGCAGGTTGAAGAATAGGTAACGTCAATTTTTAGTTCCACGTGGAACATCTGGTTTTCCAGGCGCGCTTCGATGCTCACCGGGTAACCCTTCCAGCCGGCCAATGGGCTGACCAGCGCCGGGCGTTTCAGCAGTAAATTCGTGTGCAGACGCAGGTAGGCGTTCTTAGATAAATCTTCATGACTGTCGAGAAACCGCTGCAGTACATTGCGCAGAAGTGCAGGCGTAACGGGCTGCTGTTCGAGCATCTCCAGTGCCAGGTACAGGCGTGACATATGAATGCCACGAGCGGTGCCATCGTCCAGGCTGACGCCGGCATCGGCGCTGGCGCTCAGGCGTTGGCCGTCAATGAGGATCGGCAGGGCGATGCCGCACATGCCCACCCAGTCGAGTGGCAAGGCTTGGCGTGAAGCCTGCGCGGCAATATCCGGCAGAGTCAGCGCATTCATAAGCAGGTCCATCGTTGGAAATAATTCGACATGTTATAGTATAACAATAGAGTCGACGATGAATTTTCTGCCCCGGCCTTTTTTCACTCATGTGGAGTACGGACACTCCTCTATTTGCGGTATTTGTCATGCACAGACGTCAGCTCCTCAACCTGCTCCTGGCCAGCCCTTTGTTTGCTTTGCCGTTCGCCGCCCACGCGACCCAGATCCGCAATGCACGCCTATGGCGTTCGGACGACAAGCTGCGCCTGGTGTTCGACCTTAGCGGCCCAGTGCAATACAAGACGTTCTCTCTGACTGCCCCGGAACGCCTGATCATCGACCTGAGCGGCGCGGGTCTCAGTGGTGACTTTTCTCAACTTGAGCTGAAGAACAGCGGGATCACCTCGATTCGCTCGGGGCATTTCGGCAAGGCGGATACGCGCATCGTGCTCGACCTGGCCGCGCCGATGCAGCTCAACAGCTTTGTATTGCCGCCTCAGGACGGGCAGGGCCATCGCCTGGTGCTGGACCTGACCAGCGCCACCCGTGCACCGCGTCAAATCGCGGCTGAGGCGGTGCCCTTGGTGGCCGCGGTGAACAAGGCGCACCCCAAGCGCGACATTATCGTGGTGGTCGACCCCGGCCACGGCGGCAAAGACCCCGGCGCTGTCGGGTCCAAGGGCCAGCGCGAAAAAGACGTGGTGTTGTCTATCGCCCAACTGCTGGCCAAGCGTTTGAAGCGCGAAAAGGGTTTTGACGTGAAACTGGTGCGTAACGACGACTTCTTTGTGCCGCTGCGCAAGCGCGTGGACATCGCCCGTCAGCACAAGGCCGATATGTTCATCTCGGTGCATGCCGATGCCGCGCCACGGCTCACGGCCTCGGGCGCCTCGGTGTATGCGCTGTCGGAGGGCGGCGCGACCTCGGCCACGGCGCGCTTTATGGCCCAGCGTGAAAACGGCGCGGATTTGCTGGGCGCCACCACGTTGCTCAATCTCAAGGATAAGGACCCGATGCTGGCCGGGGTGATTCTTGATATGTCGATGAACGCCACCATCGCCTCCAGCCTGCAACTGGGCAGCTCGGTGCTGGGGAGCCTGCAAAGCATCACCAGCCTGCATCAGAAGCGTGTGGAACAGGCGGGGTTCGCGGTGCTCAAGTCACCGGATGTGCCGTCGATCCTGGTGGAGACCGGGTTTATCTCCAATGCCCAGGACGCCCAGCGCCTGGTGACGGCGCGCCATCAACAGGCGGTTGCGGATGGCTTGTTCGAAGGCCTGAAAAATTACTTCCAGAAGAACCCGCCGATGAACAGCTACATGGCCTGGGTTCAGGAACAGAAGAATGCCCAGGCCTAACAGCCGGTAATTCGGCTGCACGTGAATTTGGCAGTGGCGCCCCCGGAGCTGGAAAACCGGTTGATCGTGGTCCAGCCCACGCGCCGCGTGTAGCCAACCCATGCTTCTCCATCCGACGCCAAACCGGTAAAGAACGTCAGTTGCCCGTAGCGGCTGTTGGTTTGTGCCCAATAACGTTTCCCGATCACCTCGAAACCACGCAAATACGTGGTGGTGCCCACCGTCGCCACGCTGTAGGCATTGCCCAGGGGGTCCACACAGGCCAACAGGTTGGCGCTGCGCGTGCACTTGGCCAGCAAGCTTGGCGCTTCGGCACAGGCAGGCCCCGCGACTGCCAGTAACAGGGCGCACACCAGGTATTTCATAGGGTGTCTCGGGACTGGGAAGTGTTCAAGCATTGCGCCCTTCGTCGTAACGAGCAAGGGGGATTGGCTTATTTGCATTGTTATACTATAACATAAAAAACACAGCCTGGCCCGTGAACCGATCCCCATGACCGAACAAGACCTGCTGGCCCAACCGCCCGCCGACTACATGAATGAAGCCCAGCAGGGCTTTTTCCGCGAACTGTTGCTGACTCAGCGCCATGAACTGCAAGCGCGCATCGAGGGCGAATTCCTGGTGCTGCGCGAGCAGGAGCCCAACAGCGACCCGGCCGATGTGGGCAGCGCCGAAGAACAGCGCCAGTGGCAACTGCGCCTGCTGGAGCGGGAAAAGAAGCTCCTCGACAAAATCGACGACGCCCTCGAACTGCTGGCCCGCGGCGAATACGGCTGGTGCCGCGAAACGGGCGAGCCCATCGGCCTGCAACGCCTGCTGCTGCGCCCCACCGCCACCCTGTGTATCGAAGCCAAAGAACGTGAAGAGCTGCGCGAACGCCATAAACGGGCGATTTGACCGGCCAACCCTGATGAGGATTACCTGATGCCCAATCGTCTCCCCGTTACCGTGTTGTCCGGCTTTCTCGGCGCCGGTAAAAGCACGCTGCTCAACTACGTCCTGCGCAACCGCGAAAACCTGCGCGTGGCGGTGATCGTCAACGACATGAGCGAAATCAACATCGACGGCAGCGAGGTGCAGCGTGACGTCACCCTCAACCGTTCCGAAGAAAAACTGGTGGAGATGAGCAACGGCTGTATCTGCTGCACCTTGCGTGAAGACTTGCTCGAAGAAGTCGGAAAACTCGCCAAGGAAGGTCGCTTCGATTACCTGCTGATCGAATCCACCGGGATCTCCGAGCCGTTGCCGGTGGCTGAAACCTTCACCTTCCGTGATGAAAACGAGCAAAGCCTGGCCGATATCGCGCGCCTGGACACCATGGTCACCGTGGTCGACGGCATGAACTTCCTGCTCGACTACCAGGCTGCCGAAAGCCTCGCCTCACGGGGCGAAACCCTGGGAGAGGAGGACGAACGCTCGATCACCGACCTGTTGATCGAGCAGATCGAATTCGCCGACGTGATCCTGATCAGCAAGATCGACCTGATCAGCAGCCATGAGCGCGAGGAACTGATGGCGATCCTTGAACGTCTCAACGCCCAGGCGGAAATCATCCCGATGGTCATGGGCGAGGTGCCGCTGCACAAGATCCTCAACACCGGCCGCTTCGACTTCGAACGTGCCGCGCAGGCGCCGGGCTGGTTGCAGGAGTTGCGAGGTGAACATGTACCGGAAACCGAAGAGTACGGCATCGCCTCCACGGCCTACCGCGCACGTCGTCCCTTCCACCCGCAACGCTTCTTCGACTTTATCGACCGGCCTTGGGTCAACGGCAAATTGCTGCGTTCCAAGGGCTTTTTCTGGCTGGCCAGCAAGCATCAGGATGCGGGCAGTTGGTCCCAGGCCGGTGGCTTGATGCGCCATGGGTTTGCCGGACGCTGGTGGCGCTTTGTGCCGAAAAGCCAATGGCCCCAGGACGAAGAAAGCGTCGCCGCCATCATGGGCAACTGGCAGCTCAGTACTGGCGACTGCCGTCAGGAACTGGTGTTTATCGGACAAAACATCGACTTCGCGCGGATGCGTGCCGAGTTGGACGCGTGCTTGCTCACCGATGAAGAACTGGCCCTGGGTGTCGAAGGTTGGCGCCTGCTGGCTGATCCGTTTGGTCCCTGGTATGAAGAGGCCGCCTGATGCTGGAACCGCTTATCCCTTTGCGCCAGGTGGTTCGCCAGACCCGTGGTGAAACCCCGCTGGCGCTGTCCGATATTCTCGAAGACGGCGTGAACCTGGCGCTGTGGCAGCGCCAATTGCCGTTGCATATCGCCGAGTTCGGCGCCTTGCTGGTTGCGCTGAATGAGCCGTTGGCCGAGTCCTTGGTGATCGAACTCAACAACGAAGACGCCGAGCCGAACCTGTGCGGTCTGGCGTCCAGCTGCCGCGATCTTGAAGGCTACGAAGGTTTTATCGCCGATGTGTCGTGGCTGGTCAGCGCCTTTGCGTGCCTGCTCGGCGCCAAGCGCATCGGTGTGCGCCTGCGGCTGCTGGATAAAGCCATGTGCCCGCGTTTCCACGTTGACCATGTGCCGGTACGGCTGATCACCACCTATGCCGGCATCGGTAGCCAGTGGTTGCGCGAAGGGGTGATGGACCGACGCAAGCTCAGCCAACCGGACGCCGAACCGCGCCAGCGCATCGAACAGATCCAGTGCGGTGAAGTGGCCCTGCTCAAAGGCACCAAATGGCACGGCAACGAAAACCACGGCCTCATCCATCGCTCCCCGGCGTTGAAAGCGAATGAGCGCCGATTGATTCTGACGCTGGATTGGCTCGCGTAACCGCGTAGGATCAAACCCTCTACACGGTCCGAACGATGGCACCCATGCTGCAGAACATTCCCACCCACGTGATTGCCGGGCCCTTGGGCGCCGGCAAGACCAGCCTGATCAAGCACCTGCTTGCCCAACGTCCGGCCAACGAGCGCTGGGCGGTGTTGATCAACGAGTTCGGCCAGATCGGCCTGGACGCTGCATTGCTGACCCTGGATGACGATGGCATTGCCCTGGGTGAAGTCGCCGGTGGCTGCCTTTGTTGTGTGAATGGCGCGCCGTTCCAAGTAGGCCTGGGCCGGTTGCTGCGTAAGGCCAAGCCGGATCGGTTGTTTATCGAACCCTCGGGCCTGGGGCATCCTGCGCAGTTGCTCAAGCAGTTGCGCGAAGCGCCGTGGCAGCAGGTGCTGGCGGTTCAGCCCTGTGTGTTGGTACTGGATGCCCAGGCGCTGGCAGCGGGCAAACCCTTGCCGCCAGCGCAGCAGGAAGCGTTGGCCAGTTCCGGGCTGTTGGTGTTGAACAAGGATGAGGGGTTGGATGCTGCGCAACGCGAGGCCGTCGAACGACAGCTACCCGATCGGAACATTTATTGGACGCAGCAGGCGTACGTGCCACTCGGCAAACTGCCAGGCTTGAATGCGCAGGCTGAAGCGGCTGTGGATAACTTCGTGGTGCCCAAGGGGCTGGCTCAATTGCCGGCTATCTGGAGTGATCCGAGCGTGCCGATTTGCCTGAGCCAGGCCCAGGAGGGCGGTTGGAGTATCGGTTGGCGCTGGCACCCGAGCCAGCAATTCGATTCCGAGCGTTTGCATCTGTGGCTGACATCCCTTGAGTGGCGCCGCGCCAAACTGGTTATCCACAGCCGTGATGGGTGGATCTCGGCCAACGCTGTGGATAACAGCCGGTTCGCCTGGCAACCCAGCGAATGGCGTCGCGACTCACGTATCGAACTGATCTTCAGCGCACCACAGGACGTGGCCGCGTTGCAGATTGCACTGGCCGCCTGCCGTTACTGACGGTTCTTGGTGGCGTGGTCCTGGCGCCATTGGCTCAGCTCGATCACATTGGCGCTGGGCAGTGCTTCCTTGACCTCGAACGGGTAGGGCGCCAGTTCGATCTGCGCACTGTGGGCGCCGAATTGCGTGATGGTCCCGCTGTGACGGGTCTCGCCCGTGACGGTGAACTCGAAATTGTAGATACGCGCCAGACGCCGCCGACCGTTGGCATCCTTCACAAAACCGATGCGCTTCAACGCCACGGCGCCGTCGAGCAATTCGATATCGAGCTTGGCGCAATGCTGCTTGACCCGCGCCAACGCCCGCTCTCGCAGGCCGTGGTTGTGCCATACCCAGGCGGCGCCGGTCGCCAGCAGCATCAACACGAAGATGTTTCCCAGGGTCAGCATGCGAAAAACTCCAACAAAGTGAGAGCAGCTTAACTGTGTCGTCGGTCTGTCGTACAGGCTGCGTTTAGTCGCATACTGCGCGGCCAGAATTTCAATGGCTTTACGGAAATCTCCTGCATGAAACGCACACCTCATCTGCTTGCGATCCAGTCTCATGTGGTCTTTGGCCACGCCGGAAACAGCGCCGCCGTGTTCCCCATGCAGCGGGTCGGGGTGAACGTCTGGCCGCTGAACACGGTGCAGTTCTCCAACCATACCCAGTATGGTCAGTGGGCGGGCGAAGTGCTGGCGCCGCAGCAGATTCCTGCGCTGGTGGAAGGCATTGCCGCCATCGGGGAGCTGGGCAACTGCGATGCGATCCTGTCTGGCTACCTGGGCAGTGCGGATCAGGGCCGCGCGATTCTTACCGGTGTGGCGCGCATCAAGGCCATCAACCCCAAGGCCCTGTACCTGTGCGACCCGGTGATGGGCCATCCGGAAAAGGGCTGCATCGTGCCGCAGGACGTCAGCGATTTCCTGCTGGATGAAGCGGCGGCCATGGCCGACTTCCTGTGCCCCAACCAACTGGAACTGGACAGCTTTGCCGGGCGCAAGCCGCAATCGCTGTTCGACTGCCTGGGCATGGCCAAGGCATTGCTGGCCCGTGGCCCGAAGGCGGTGCTGGTCAAGCACCTGGATTACCCGGGCAAGTTGCCGGATGGTTTCGAGATGCTGCTGGTAACTGCCGAGGGCAGCTGGCACCTGCGTCGGCCGCTGCTGGCGTTCCCGCGCCAGCCGGTGGGCGTGGGCGACCTGACGTCGGGGCTGTTCCTGGCGCGGGTGTTGCTGGGCGACAGCCTGTTGGCGGCTTTTGAGTTCACGGCCGCGGCGGTGCACGAAGTGCTGCTGGAAACCCAGGCCTGCGCCAGTTACGAGCTGGAACTGGTCCGCGCCCAGGACCGCATCGCCCATCCTCGCGTACGTTTCGAGGCGACGCCGATCAGCCTGTAAGTACACAGAACCCAATGTGAGAGGGGGGCAAACCTCCCACATTTTTTGGTTGGACTTACAGCGCGTCAGCCTTGATTTCCTGGTAGCGCTTCTCAAGCTCCTGGCGGATCTGCCGGCGCTGCTGGGCCTGCACGAACCGGCGCTTGTCTTCACTGTTATGGGGTTGCAGCGGTGGCACGGCAGCGGGTTTACGCTGGTCGTCCACGGCCACCATGGTGAAGAAGCAGCTGTTGGTATGACGCACCGAGCGCTCGCGGATGTTCTCGGTTACCACCTTGATGCCCACTTCCATCGACGTATTGCCGGTGTAGTTGACCGACGCAAGGAATGTCACCAGCTCGCCGACATGGATCGGTTCGCGAAAAATCACCTGATCCACCGACAGCGTCACCACATAGCGACCGGCATAACGGCTCGCGCAGGCGTAGGCCACTTCATCGAGGTACTTGAGCAAGGTGCCGCCGTGGACATTGCCTGAGAAGTTGGCCATGTCAGGGGTCATCAATACCGTCATCGACAGCTGGGCGTTTCCGGGTTCCATAGCACACTCACGGGTTGTAGGCATTGGTTGGGTGGCACCTCTGCGGGTGCTGGGATCTTTGCAGCGCCATCCCTTACGGGACGCCGGTGGGCGGCTTGCCGTCACGCGTTCACCGATCTGTTTCCATATATTGCACCGGCTTTCCGGCGGAAGTCGCGGTGTTAACCTTCAAAAGCCCATCTCAGGGCATTTCTTACTATAAAGGCAGACTTTTCCTTCCGCATTTTGCGATTTTTCAAAGGCGCGTGCGGAAGTGGGAAAAGCGCCAGTACCCTCAAGGAGCCCCTCGCCATGCACGCCATCAGCTTTATCCAGGACTTGGCTGTGATCATGCTGGTGGCAGGGGTGGTCACCGTCCTGTTTCACCGCCTCAAGCAACCCGTGGTGCTGGGGTACATCGTCGCCGGCTTCATCATTGGCCCGCACACCCCGCCGTTCGGACTGATCCACGACGAAGACACCATCAAGACCCTCGCCGAACTGGGGGTGATCTTCCTGATGTTCTGCCTGGGCCTGGAGTTCAGCCTGCGCAAGCTGTTCAAGGTGGGGGCCACGGCGTTTATCGCGGCCTTCCTGGAAATCATCCTGATGATCTGGATCGGCTACGAGATTGGCCGCTGGTTCGACTGGAACACCATGGACTCGCTGTTCCTCGGCGCGATCCTGGCGATTTCCTCCACCACCATCATCGTGAAGGCACTCAATGACCTGAAGATGAAAAACCAGCGCTTCGCCCAACTTATTTTTGGCGTGCTGATTGTGGAAGACATCCTTGGCATCGGCATCATCGCCTTGCTCTCGAGCATCGCCGTCAGCGGTACGGTGAGCTCCGGCGAGGTGTTCTCCACGGTCGGCAAGCTCTCGCTGTTCATGATCGTCGCGTTGGTCATCGGTATTTTGCTGGTGCCGCGCCTGTTGGCCTACGTGGCCAAATTCGAAAGCAACGAAATGCTGCTGATCACCGTACTGGGCCTGTGTTTCGGTTTCTGCCTGCTGGTGGTCAAGCTGGAGTACAGCATGGTGCTGGGGGCGTTTCTGATCGGCGCGATCATGGCCGAATCCCGGCAATTGGTTAAGATCGAGCGCCTGATCGAGCCGGTTCGCGACATGTTCAGCGCGATCTTCTTCGTGGCGATCGGCTTGATGATCGACCCGCAGATCCTCCTGCAATACGCCTGGCCGATCGCGGTGATCACCGTGGCCGTGGTGCTGGGCAAGATGCTGTCCTGCGGCCTGGGTGCCTTTATCGCCGGCAATGATGGTCGTACCTCACTGCGGGTAGGCATGGGGCTGTCACAAATTGGCGAGTTTTCCTTCATTATCGCCGCGCTGGGCATGACCTTGCAGGTGACCAGCGACTTCCTGTATCCGGTGGCGGTGGCCGTTTCGGCGATCACTACGCTGCTCACGCCGTACCTGATTCGCGGCGCCGACCCTTTGTCATTGAAGATCGCCGCCGTGATGCCCAAGCGTATGAGCCGGGTGTTTGGCATGTACGGCGAATGGTTACGCAGTATTCAGCCGCAAGGCGAGGGCGCCATGCTGGCGTCGATGATCCGCAAGATCATCCTGCAGGTGGGCGTGAACCTGGCGCTGGTGATCGCGATTTTCTTCGCCGGAAGCTTTTTCGCGGTGCGCATTGGTGGGTACCTGGAAGGTTGGATCACTGATCCAAGCTGGCAGAAGGCGTTGATCTGGGGTGGGGCATTGCTGTTGTCGTTGCCGTTCCTGATTGCGGCGTACCGCAAGCTCAAGGCGCTGTCGATGTTGCTGGCGGAGATGAGCGTGAAGCCGGAAATGGCCGGGCGACATACCCAGCGTGTGCGACGGGTGATTGCGGAGCTGATCCCGATTTTGTCGCTGCTGGTGATCTTTGTGCTATTGGCAGCCTTGTCGGCCAGTATTCTGCCGACCAACAAGTTGCTGGTACTGATTGCCGTGGTCACGGCGGCGGTGGCGGCCGTGCTCTGGCGATGGTTCATCCGTGTGCATACGCGGATGCAGGTCGCCTTGCTGGAGACGCTGGATAACCATAAGGATACGCCGGAACACTAGTGGGGGCCGCTATGCGGCCCGGCGCGGGACAAGCCCGCTCACCACCGCAAGCCCGTTCGCCACGGGGGTCAGGTCTCAGCTTTCCAGCCAGACGTCCCGCGCCCAGTGCCACACCGATTCCCAGGTCTCTTCGGTGACGAGTTCTTCTTCGCCGGACCACAGCACCACGGTGCCGTCTTCTTCGACGCAGTAGTAATCGTCACCGTCCTGGCAGATCGGGATCATGCTGCGGTCAACACCGGCATCCCAGGCGTTGGCAGCCACGTCCGGCAGGTAGGTGTGGGATTGCGGGTCGGTGACGGTCACCGGCTCCAGGCTGCCGTACACCACATCGCTGACGGTCAGCAGGAATTCACGAAAGACAAACGGGATGTCGATGAACAGCTGTTCCTCGATTTCCACCAATTGATCTTCGTCAGGCAACTCCAGAGGAACCGGAACCGGTTCATTGGCTTCACGCAATTGTTCGATGATTTCTTCCACGGCCGGGATCCTCTTGCTGATGGCGCGGTTTATAGGGGCGTTTTATACAGTAGCTCGCCATAAGTGCAACCGTGAAATAGAAAACCCCGGACAGGTCCGGGGTTTTGTTACGGCTTGCTCAAGCGCGTGGGTATCAGCCGTTCTGGCGGATACCGGCGACCAGCCATGGCTGGTTGTCGCCTTGGGCACGTTCCATGTTCCAGCTTTCGCTGAACACTTCACCCTGGTCGAAACGCGAAGTCTTCGACACGCCACTGAAGGTCAACGTTGCGATGGTCTTGTCGGCGCGATCATCCACACCTTCCAGTTGCACGTGCAGGTCGTCGATATAGGTCGACTGGAAGCCGTCGCCCAAGTCGGCGCGTTCGCGCTTGAGGAACTCCAGCAGTTGCGGGGTCACGAACTCGGAGATCTTGTCCATTTCGTTGGCGTCCCAGTGCTGCTGCAGGGACTGGAAGTGGCTGCGGGCCGCTTCGACGAAACGCTCTTCGTTGAACCACGCCGGTGCGTTGATCACCGGGCGGGCTGCGGCAGGCGCTGCCGAACCACCGAAGATCGAACCCATGGCTGGCTTCTGCTCGAACACTTCACGCTGCATCGGCGCGCCGGCCGGAGCCATTTGCTCCTGCTGCTTGCGGCGACGGGCGGCGATGAAACGGAAGACCAGGAAGGCGATGACCGCCATGATCAGGATGTCGAAGATCTGCATGCCCTGGAAGCCGCCGCCCATGAACATGGAAGCGAGCAGGCCACCGGCCGCGATACCGGCCAGAGGGCCCAACCAGCGCGAAGCACCGCCGGCCTTGGCAGCGGCGCCGG
>NZ_FKLB01000068.1:3379-8645 GCF_900067035.1 Pseudomonas sp. 1 R 17 | reverse complement strand
TCGACCCACGCCACCGACGCCGGGCGCGCGCTGTCCATCGCTACGAAGTAGCCACGCCCCTGCCTGGAGGTCAGCAGGTTGCGCCCGCGCAGGCGGTCCAGGGCTTCGTTGAGGGTGAACTTGCTGACGCCCAGGGTCTGGGTCAACTCCCGCACCGACGGCAACTTGCTGCCGGGCGCCCATTCGCCGCTCTCGATGCGCTGGCTGAACGCCTCGACGATCTGCTGCACCTTGGGTGTGCCGTCCACGAACGCGATGGCGGATACAAACATAAACTGTCCTTGTGTTTGCCGGTGCTTTTACCGGTGAAGTTTGGCCGAATTAGGCCTGACTTTACCTGCCTTGTGCAACGGCGCTTGCCTACACTGCAGGCCTTCTCACCCTGGGTCCAAGGCCATGACCAGCGCATTGACGCTCTCTTCGTTTCTCTACTTCCTGCTGTTTTGCGCCACCATGACCTTCAGCCCCGGCCCCATGACCCTGCTGCTGTTGAGCTTGGGCTTAAAGGACGGCCTGCGCAGTTCGCTGCCGGCCCAATTCGGCGCCAGCGTGTCGTACCTGATTTCGATCCTGATCTTTGCCGTGGGCTTTTCGGCACTGATCAAGGGCAATCTCGCCATCACCCAGAGCATCCAGATAATCGGCGTGGTCTACATCCTTTACCTGGCCTACAAACAATGGACCAGCAGCGGTGTCGCCATGGATAAGGCCGCTGGAGTAGAGGGCGCACGCCGCTTGTTCGGCAAGGGTTTGCTGACCGGGTTCTCCAACCCCAAGACCCTCATCATGTTCAGCGCTGTATTCCCACAGTTCGCCGGGGCAGGGGAGCAACGTTCGGCGGTGGATATCGCCATCCTCGGGGCGACCTTCCTGGTGCTGCAATTTGCCAGCGGTTGCCTGTATTGCTACTTCGGCCAACGCATCAAGCACGTGCTGGAAAACCCCAGGCGCCGTGTGCTGTTGCAGCGGATTACTGCGGTGCTGTTGCTGGGTGTGGCGTTGATGCTGGCCCGCGGTTTTCCCCACTGAATGGTTTGGATGGGGAATGAGCAGTAGTGGCGAATTGCTGGCGCCCTGATAGACTCCGGGCATTCATCCAGGATTACAGCCCTCCATGCCTGCCGTCGGAGGAAAAGGATTTCCGCTCGCTACCCGTTTGTATAAATCCCGCACCTTAGGGCTGACGCTCGGTTTTGTGTGCGTAGTGTTTGGCATGTATCCGCTGGATCCGGCGCCATGGGTGTGGGCCTGGATGGTGATCAATGCATTTGTCTGGCCGGTCGTGGCCTTTCAGCGCTCGTTGCGTGCTACCCATACGCTGCGCAGTGAGCGGCGCAATTTGCTGTTCGATTCGTTTTGCGGCGGTTTCTGGGTCGCGGCCATGCATTTCAACCCGCTGCCCGGTGTGACGACCCTGTCGATGATGACCATGAACAACGTCGCCATCGGCGGTCCGCGCTTCATGCTGGCGGGGTGGGCGGCGCAGGCGCTGGGCATCGGCACGTCGCTGTTGATATTCACGCCGGCCTTTATCGCCACGACCACCCCGGTCCAGCTCTATGCCTGCCTGCCGATTCTGATGCTGTACCCGCTGGCGCTGGGTTGGATCTGTTACCGCCAGGCGGTGACCCTGGCCCGGCACAAACGCGAATTGCTGGCGCTGAGTCGCACCGACAGCCTGACCGGCCTGCTCAACCATGGCGCCTGGAAAGACCATCTGGAGATCGAGTTCCAACGTTGCCGCCGCGAACAGCAAGGGGCCGCGATTGCGTTGATCGACATCGACCATTTCAAGCTTATCAACGACACCTATGGCCACGTCACCGGCGACATCGTGCTGCGCCAACTCAGTAAAGTGCTGCGCCAGAACCTGCGCGCCACCGACCTGGCCGGGCGCTACGGCGGCGATGAATTCTGCGTGATCCTACCGGGCATGCCGCTCAACCGTGCCACGGAAGTGATGGATGCCTTGCGCGATCGCTTCAACGCGTTGGCGTACGCCCAGAACCCTTCATTGCGCGCCAGCTTGAGTATCGGCCTGGCGCCGTATCAACCGGGGCACGCCGATTCCACCACGTGGCTCAACGACGCAGACCTGGCGCTGTATGAAGCCAAGAGCAGCGGGCGCAACCGGGTCAGTTCGGTGCACGGCGCTTGGTTGCGGTCGGTCTAGTGGGGTAGGGTGAGGCGGCACCCCAACAAAAAACAAGGACCGGTTCATGCCCTTCACCTTCCCGCGTACTCTCCTGGCCGCCGCGCTGGCCTTGTCCTTCGCACTCCCGGCCTACAGCGCCGAACCCCACCGGCAGATCCAGGCGGACGCCGAACAGTACAAGGCCCCGGCCCTGAAACTGCTGGAGCGCCTGGTGAATATCGATTCGGGTTCCGGCTACGGGCCAGGCCTGACCCAGGTGAGTGACATCGCCGTCGATGAACTCAAACAGCTGGGCTTCACCATTGAACGGGTGCCGGATGCCGCCGCCAACAGCAGCCATGTGATCGCCACCCTCAAGGGCAACGGCAAGGCCAAAATCCTGCTGATGGCCCACATGGACACCGTGTTCAAGGAAGGCTCGGCGGCCGAACGGCCGTTTCACATCAAGGACGGCCGCGCCTATGGTCCCGGGGTGATGGATGACAAGGGCGGCATCGTCGCCGGTATCTACGCACTCAAAGTCCTGAAAAACCAGGGCTTCAAGGACTATGCACAGATTACCTTCCTGCTCGATGCCAGCGAAGAAACCGGTTCCGACATCGCCTCTGAACTGATCCGCAACACCGCCAAGGCCCACGACGTCACGCTGAACCTGGAACCCGGCCGCCCAGCCGACGGCCTGGTGGTGTGGCGCAAAGGCAGTGCCACCGCCGTGGTCGAAGTCAAAGGCAAAGCTGCCCACGCCGGCGTGGCCCCGGAGCTGGGGCGCAACGCCGCCATGGAAGCCGCGCATCAGATCCTGCAGTTGGGCAAGCTGGGTGATGAAGAGAAGAAAACCACCATCAACTTCACCGTCATCAAGGCGGGCGACCGCACCAACGTCATCCCCGACCAAGCCACCGCCAAGGCCGACGTACGCGCGGCATTGCCGGAAGAGTTCGACCGGATCGAGAAGGACCTGGTGCGGGTCTCCGCCAACAAGCTGATCCCGGAAACCGAAGTGACCACCACCCTCAAACGCGGCCTGCCGCCCATGCCGCAGACGCCGGAGTCGGACAAGCTGGTGGCGATTGCCCAGGGGATCTATGGGGAGTTGGGTAAAAAGTTGACCATTGAAGGCAGCGGCGGGGCGGCGGATGCCAGTTTGTCCGCCGGGGTGGGGACGCCGACGTTGGATGGGTTTGGGATTGTAGGGGGGAATATTCATACGCCGCAGGAGTATGCGGAGGTGGAGAGTGTTGCACCGCGGATCTACTTGCTGAGTCGGATGATTATGGAACTGAGTAAACGCTGATCAGGCTGGGAGGCTCACCTATTCAATTTGGCTGAGCCTTCATTCCTTGTGGTGAGCAGGCTTGCCCTGCGTGGACTGCGCAGCAGGCCAAAATATTAATAGCAAAGATCGTTATACGGCTGCTTTTTAAGTTGAGTATTGGTTTTTTTGTAGATATTCATCAAACTTTCGAACTATGTGATTTAGCCATAACGGGCCTGAGGCCCATTGGTATGGATAGTAGTAATAGCAATGCTGTATATGCAGTAAATTTTCTTGAAGATCTGGCTCATTGGTATACGAATTTATCAGCTCTAAAATTTCCTGTTTTACTGTCATGATTATTTCTCTAGGCGAGTCCAGTAGAAATGTATCGATGACATCATCGGCCGATGAATGATCTTCCGCCCAATCCTGATTAAAGTAAGCACCAAAAAAGTGTTGTAGCTCTGTTAATGGTTCATTCATTTTTCTGGGTATCCTGTTAGCAATAGATAGCCATCTGGCATTTTAGGAGCTCGTTTTATGACTAATAGGAACTTATAAACAGGTACGGATTTTTTTGCTCCATTTAGGATGCTTACCCCTACGGGTTGACTTGAGCTGCCTTTAATTAGGAGTTTTTCCTTGTTTCCACTTAAAAATGTAGTTATTTCTTGCTGGTGTGCAGTCAAGCTTTTGGACACTATAGCCTCAGCCTCTTCTAGAGTTTTGAAGGTAGATGAGGCTGGGATGTGCGGTTCTGATTCAAATCTTGCCGCTAACTGTTCGTCTGTTCGACCGACATGTTTTTCAATCAGGTGTCCTCCAGCCTTCTCGTGAGTAGTTAATACTCCAGGAGGTGATTTTTTTGTTAAATCGTTTTTTGAATCCGGGCAATTTCCAATCTTACAGCTTAACCCTAACGGATCCACCCACCCCGTCGGATTGGGCACGTACTGATAGGCGTTGATCCCACCCGCCAGCTTCACCGGATCAGGCATCAGGTAACACCCAATATCCGGATTGTAGTAGCGATGGCGGTTGTAGTGCAGCCCGCTTTCCTGATCAAAGTACTGGCCCTGGAAACGTAGCGGGTTGTCGATTGTGCCTTTGTCGAGTCGGCTGATCTGGCCGTAGGCGCGGTAGTGGGCGGACCAGACGATGTCGCCGTCTGGAGAGGTGAGTTCTTGCGGCGTGCCGAGGTGGTCGAGTTGGTAGTGATAGGGCTTGGTATCTATTGGGCCGAAGCCTTCCAACAGGGCCAGTGGACGAAAGCTGTCGGGTTCATAGAGATAGCTGCGATGGCTATCCGCATGGTGCTCGGCAATCAGCCTGTCGCCTTGCCAGAAAAACTCCGTCGTTAGGCCGTCCACGGTTTTGCTGATGCGCCGCCCAAACGGGTCGTAGCGGTAGCTGGCGGTTTGGCCGTTGGGTTGGGTGATGCCTATCAGCCGATGCTGGCAGTCGTAACGGTATTCGGTAACGAGTTGATGGCCTTTGCCACGCCGCTCGCGGATGAGGTTGCCGAAGGCGTCATAGTCGTAGTGGCGGTCGCCCTGGATCATCAGGCGGTTGCCGGCAACGATATCGGGGCCGGGGCGGTCTTGCATCAGCAGGGTGCCGGCCGGGGTGTGGCCGAAGCGTTCCTGCAGGTCTTGGGAGTGGTCGGCGCGGGTGAGGCGGCCTAGTGGGTCGTAGTGGTAGTGGTGTTCGCCTTTGCGCGTGTCGAGCAGGCGGGTGAGGTTGCCGGTTTTGTCGTAGTCGTATTGGCGTTGGTAGAGGTGGTCCTGTTGCTGGGTGATTGCGTGGGCGTGCAGGCGGTGTTGGTCGTCGTAGTGGTAGTGGCTGAGGAGTTG
>NZ_FKLB01000068.1:2237-3329 GCF_900067035.1 Pseudomonas sp. 1 R 17 | reverse complement strand
TGTAGTAGCGATGGCGGTTGTAGTGCAGCCCGCTTTCCTGATCAAAGTACTGGCCCTGGAAACGTAGCGGGTTGTCGATTGTGCCTTTGTCGAGGCGGCTGATCTGGCCGTAGGCGCGGTAGTGGGCGGACCAGACGATGTCGCCGTCGGGGTCGGTGAGTTCCTGCGGTGTGCCGAGGTGGTCGAGTTGGTAGTGAAAGGCTTTGGTGTCTTGTGGACCAAAGCCATCCAGTAGGGCCAGCGGGCGAAAGCTGTCGGGTTCATAGAGATAGCTGCGATGGCGATCCGCATGGTGTTCGGCAATCAGCCTGTCGCCTTGCCAGAAAAACTCCGTGGTTAGGCCGTCCACGGTTTTGCTGATGCGTCGCCCAAACGGGTCGTAGCGGTAGCTGGCGGTTTGGCCGTTGGGTTGGGTGATGCCTATCAGCCGATGCTGGCAGTCGTAGCGATATTCGGTAATCAGCGCGTGCCCACGGCCCCGCCGTTCACGGATCAGGTTGCCGAAGGCGTCATAGTCGTAGTGGCGGTCGCCCTGGATCATCAGGCGGTTGCCGGCAACGATATCGGGGCCGGGGCGGTCTTGCATCAGCAGGGTGCCGGCCGGGGTGTGGCCGAAGCGTTCCTGCAGGTCTTGGGAGTGGTCGGCGCGGGTGAGGCGGCCTAGTGGGTCGTAGTGGTAGTGGTGTTCGCCTTTGCGCGTGTCGAGCAGGCGGGTGAGGTTGCCGGTTTTGTCGTAGTCGTATTGGCGTTGGTAGAGGTGGTCCTGTTGCTGGGTGATTGCGTGGGCGTGCAGGCGGTGTTGGTCGTCGTAGTGGTAGTGGCTGAGGAGTTGACCTTGTTGGCGTTGGTGTTCCTGGCCGGCTTTAAACAGGTGTGACGTGAGCGTCGAGCCATTGAGTTCGACCGTGGCGAGGTGGCCGCCTTTGCTGTGGTTGAACACCAGGCGGTTGTTGTCCGGCAGGCGCAGGTGTTGAAGCTGGCCGCAGGCGTCGTAGCCGTAGCGCAAGGTGCCCCAGCCCTGGTGTTCGGCGGTGAGGCGGTTTTGGCTATCGTATTCGTAGGCGAGCGCCCAGTGGCCGTCGTCGACGCTGA
>NZ_FKLB01000068.1:1621-2187 GCF_900067035.1 Pseudomonas sp. 1 R 17 | reverse complement strand
GAGGTTGCCCTGACGGTCGTAGGCATATTCAACAAGGCTGCCGTCGGGCAGGGTTTTTCTGACGAGGCGTCCGGCGTGGTCTCGCTCGTAACGGGTAACGAGCTGACTGCCATCGTCACCGTGTTCGGTCTTTTCCTGCAGGTTGCCGTTGAGGTCGTAGACGTAGGCCGTACGCTGCCCGTCAAAGCCGGTTTCCTGCTGGATCAGGCCATTGGGGTGGTAATCAAGTCGGTAGGTCTCGCCGACCTCGTTTTCGATCTCGGTCAGCAATAACCGCACGTTGTCGTAGCGGTAGTTGACCTGAGTGCCATCAGCGTTGATGCGGCGACTGATCAGGTGCAACCCGTCGGCGTATTCGTAGCGGGTGACATGCCCCAGCTCATCGCGTTCGGCGGTGATTTTGCCGTAGGGATTGTAGCTGTATTCCCGACACGCCCCACCGGGCAGCACCACGCGAACCAACCGACCCACACTGTCCCACTGATACTGGGTCAGCGCGCCATGCTCATCCTCGCGCGCCACCTGACGGCCAAGATCGTCATAGCGATACCGCTTGATCCCGCCAT
>NZ_FKLB01000068.1:0-1571 GCF_900067035.1 Pseudomonas sp. 1 R 17 | reverse complement strand
TCGTTACGCTCGTACTTCCAGACCGCCAGACCCCGCCTTACAACCCGTACGAAGCCATTGTCATGCTCGTAGGACGTCGGCTCATCATCCCCGGGAAACAACGCCACCAAGTGTCCGGCGTCGTCGTACTGATACGCCGTCACCGCCCCCAGCGGATCCTGCTCAACCGTCAGCCGGCCTTTGGCGTCGTAGGATTTGAAATGCTGGGCACCGTCCGGATCAATCCGCTGCACCAGCCGCGCCCGGTCGTCATGGACATACACTTCCTGACTGCCATCGGCGTTATGCAGCGTGACACGGCCGTCGTCCCCCCAGGCATACCGCGTATCCATCTGGGAAAAACTGGCCCAATGCCGAACACATCGCGCCGCTTTGCCGGGCCGTTCCCACTCCCAGAAGAAACTCGCCCCTCCGGCCAAACCACGCTCAAGAATCACGTGCTGATCGTCGTAGCGATAACGCTCGCTTTCACCTACCGCATTGGTCGCCGAGACCAGTCGGCCAGCGTCGTCGTACGCGTAGGAAACGACGGTCTGCTCGGTAATCCAGACATACGGGCCACGGCCTTCGGCCCGCTGCACCTGGTAGTCCACCGCGACGATGCGGCCCGCCGCATAGCGCAGGAACAGCGCACACCCCGCACCGTTATCCAGCCGCTCAATCCGCCCCAAATAATCCCGAGAAATCCGCAGCCGGTTGTCGTACGCGTCGCTGATCGAGACCAGCACACCGTCGCGAAAGTGATAAAACCGCGACGCCTGGGCCAGCACCAGTTCATCCGGCGACGCGCCCAAATAGATCGCGGCTTCGGCCAAACTATTGGTGATTGCTGGCCGAGCAACAGTCGGCATCGGAAACGAAGTACTGCGATTCTCATGGTCCGTCCACACCACCGAATCGCCCGACACCGCAAGCCGATGCGCCAGCGAATGACTCCAGCCAAACCCCAACCCGACATCCACTTCCACCGCACTGGTGCGATACAACCGTGTCCACTCGAACGGCAAGATTCCATCCAACGTGCCGTCGGTGAGGGTGAGCAATTCCTCCCCGGTAACCATCGACACGGGGCAGCCGTTGGTGACGGTCTTATCCGAAGATGCCGTCGCATCCCCGTTCGGGTTCTTCCCTGAAACGGGCACATCATCGACAGGCTCCTGCCTGACCAACACCGTCTGCTGAGTCTTCCTGCGAACCGCCGGCACCGGGTTCGAAACCACATGCTCCCCAACCTTCAACGGCGCAACCGGTACAGCCTTGATCGCTGTCGCGGGGCCACCGAGCAGCAAAGGCTTCAGCGCCTCGACATGCGCGTCCAACGTCGGCCCCACCAACTGATCAGCCAGCCTCTCCAGCCACTTGTGCGCTCGTCCGGATTTGATATGTCCCAGCACCTGAGCGCCCAGGCGAATCTGCACGCCCATGCCACGGGTCGCCCAGATCAGGAATAGATTGATCAGTACCTCACCGGTGATCTCGCCCAGCACTTCATACATCTCGGGCGGCGGTAGCAGGCGTAGCCAACTGACCATGGCCGACAGGTAGATAAACAGCAGCGGCTCATCGCTGAG
>NZ_FKLB01000010.1:0-68089 GCF_900067035.1 Pseudomonas sp. 1 R 17 | reverse complement strand
TCAGCCCGCCGACCAGCAGGTCCACCCCGGCTCCGGCCGCTGCGCCTGCAGCGATGCCACCGCCGACGCGCACGCCGAGTTGCTTGAGGGTTTCCGGGTTGAACAGGTCATCACCCCAGCGGCCGTCGAGCAACGGCAAATCGCTGGCGGCGGCGTCCTGGGCACGAAAGCCGAACAGCTTGAGCAAGGCCTCCACGCATTTTTGTTCGCGCTGACGCACCGCCTTGCGCAAATCGCTGATGGCTTGTTGCTCATCTTCAGTCACCACGCTGCGTCGGCACGCGGCGCAGTCGATCAGCAATTCGGCAATCAACCGCGCGGCGCTCTGTTGACGGGCCTGGCGTTGGGCTTCCTGGTCGAGGATCAGGCGCTGCAACTGCGGCCGGGCGTTTTCCAGCAGCAGGGCGAGGCTTTCATACAAGCGACGTTCGCCGTCTTCCGGCGGCGCGACGCTGTCGAAACGCACCAGCGCATGCAGGCCCAGGCGTGCCAGGGCTTCGCGCCAGTCCGGCTCGCGGTGGTCGCTGCTGCTGACGAAGTTGAGCACCGGCAGCAACGGTTTACCGCAACTGGCCAGCACTTGCAGCTCATCACGGTACTTGGCCAGCACCGGTTCGCGAGCGTCGATCACATACAGGCCGGCGTCCGAGGCCAGCAGTTGGCGCAGCACCTTGGCTTCCTGTTCGAAACGCTGGCGGGCTTCGCTGCCTTCCAGGAACCGCGCCAGGCGGGCCGGGCCGTCCAAGCGTTCGCCGGGGCGATCCAGGCGTTCCAGGTAGTCGAGCAGGGCGATGGCATCTTCCAGGCCGGGTGTGTCGTACAGCTCCAGCAAGGCTTCGCCGTCGACCGACAAGCGCGCGCCTTCGACATGCCGCGTGGTGCTGGGGCGATGGGAGACTTCACCGAACCCGACGTCACGGGTGAGGGTGCGCAGCAACGAGGTCTTGCCGACGTTGGTGTGGCCGACCACGGCGAGTTTCAGTGGCTTAGTCATGACCGGTCTCCAGCCAGTTCAACGGCGCGCAATCGGCGAACGGCAGCTCCAGTTGTTGCAGCGCGCTGTGCCAGTCGCCCAGGCGCTCGGCATCCAGCGCCTGGCCGGGCGGGGCTTGCAGCAGCCAGACACGGGTGGCGGCGGCGCTGCGTGCGAGTTCGGCGATCAGTGCCAGGCTGCCGCGGTCCGGCGAGCGGCGCGGGTCGCAGGCGATGGCCAAGCGCGCGGGCGGGAAGCGGCTGAGTTGCTCCAGGAGCTTGTTGCGCGATTCGCGGCTGTCGAGGATGCCGGCGTGCTTCACATTAGCCGGCAGCTTGGGTGGCCAGGGGTGCTGATCGTCCAGTTCGATGGCGACGAGCAAGGCGCCGTCGCTGTCCAGCTCACTGACGCCGCCGGTGACGGGGTGCAGTTGTTCCGGCGCGGCGTCGTTGACGCCAAGGCGCTCGCTGCTGGGCATCAGGCGTTCGCGCAGTGGGCTGTAGCCGGGCAGGTTGAGGTCCAGGCGCAAGGCGGCGCGCCCGCGTTTCCAGCGCCACAGGCACAGCAGTGCGAGGATCAATCTTGGCAGCAGGCCGTAGACCAGCAATACCCCGACCAACCAGGCGGCCCACGCCTGGCGGGCGCTTTCGATGTTCAGGGCGGAATCGCCGCTGGCGCGGATCATCTCGACGGTCGGTACGTTGAAGCCCAGCAGGGCGGGCAGGGTGCCGAGGGCCTGGGTCACGGCGACGAAGGTGTCGGCGCCGAGGATAGTGGTTTCCCACACAAAGCCGTAACGGCGGGTGGCGAGCAGCGTCAGCAGAATCACCAGCGCACTGAGCAGCGCCAGCAACCACAGGCTGTTGACCAGCACACCGACCGCCCAGCGATTGAGTTTCTGCCGTTGCAGCAACAGCAGCAACGCCGGGGCCAGTTGGGCGGCCTTGGCATCGCGCGCAAGTTTTTCACTGAGCCACAACCACAAGCGCCCGAGGCTGGCGCTGTGCTCGCCGGCAAACAACAGCCCCAACGCCCAGCTCAACAGCAGGATCAGGTTCAGGCCGAGCAGGCTGCCCAGGGCCCAGAACACATTCACCGGGGTCAAGCCGTTGCCCAGCGCAGCAAAGGCCAGCCCCGCGCCGCTGATGACGGCCACCACCGCCAGCAGCACCAGCGCCAGGCGTGCGCCTTGCAGCCAGCGCGTGAGGGCGGCGGTCAGGCCATCGCGCTCGGCCAGGTGCAGGGCGCGCTGCTGGATGCGCGTCGGCAGGTCGCCGCCCGCGGTGCGGGCGAGGCGATTGGCTTCCTGGTCTTCCAGGGGGCCGGCGTGTTCTTCACGCAGGCGCACGGTTTCCGTCAGCCAGAGTTTGTGCAGGGGGGTCAGTGCGGTCACGCGTCTTCCTGTCGTGCAAGTGAGCTTGGAGCATAACCGCTGGTTCGTGGCTCTGGTATTCTCGTCGCCATGAAAAAAACTCTCCCTTTAAGCCTGATCGCAGCCCTCGGTGAAAACCGCGTGATAGGCGTCGACAACAGCATGCCCTGGCATTTGCCGGGGGATTTCAAATATTTCAAGGCCACCACGCTCGGCAAGCCGATCATCATGGGGCGCAAGACCTGGGACTCCCTGGGTCGACCGCTGCCGGGGCGCTTGAACATTGTGGTCAGCCGTCAGACCGACCTGGCGCTGGAAGGTGCGGAAGTTTTTCCGTCACTCGATGCCGCCGTGGCGCGGGCTGAAGCCTGGGCGCTGGAGCAGGGCGCGGATGAGCTGATGCTGATCGGCGGTGCGCAGTTGTATGCGCAGGGGCTGGAACAGGCGGATCGCCTGTACCTGACGCGCGTGGCGCTGAGCCCGGAGGGGGATGCGTGGTTTCCGGCGTTTGATGCGAGCCAGTGGAAGTTGGTGTCGAACGTCGAGAATCCGGCGGAAGGGGACAAGCCGGCGTACAGCTTTGAGGTTTGGGAAAAGGCCTGACTGGCACCAGATTAGTCAGACTTGCAAAAGAAGCCTCGATGCGTCACTGTAATGACCAATGTCTTTACAGTGAGGGCTGCCCCATGGCTTCTATCAACGTACGTATCGACGACGATCTTAAGGCTCGTGCTTATCACGAGCTGGAAAAGCTCGGCGTCACCCCATCGGAATTAATGCGTCAAGCCTTGCAGTACGTGGCAGAGCGCGGTCAGTTACCTTTCAAGCCTGTCCTCATGACTGAAGATGATGAGGCATTGTTGGCAACCGTTCGGGAGCGGCTGGCTGCGCCTCAGCGGGTGAAGGTCTCACTGGATGACCTATGAGCTGGATTTCGATACACGGGCTTTGAAGGAATGGCACAAACTGGGCGATACCGTTCGTCAACAGTTTAAAAAGAAGCTGGTTGAGATCCTGAACAATCCACGTATTGAAGCCAGCCGTCTGCATGGCTTGCCCGATTGCTACAAAATCAAGCTGCGCAGCAGCGGCTATCGGTTGGTGTATCAAGTCATTGATCAGGAGATCACGGTGTTTGTCGTGGCTGTCGATAAGCGTGAGCGTGATGAGGTTTACCGAAAGGCTGCTGATCGTTCGAGCTAGCAGGGGCTGAGGTCCCTGCTAGCTTATTCCGTCAGGCCTGCGCCAACGCCCCATGCTCATCCGCATCCAACAACGCTTTATCCGTCTGCCCCATGATCTGGCTGGTAATTGCCCCCGCCGTCATCGAACCATTCACGTTCAGCGCCGTACGGCCCATGTCGATCAGCGGCTCCACGGAAATCAGCAGCGCCACCAGTGACACCGGCAAGCCCATGGCCGGGAGCACGATCAACGCGGCAAAGGTCGCGCCGCCGCCCACGCCCGCCACACCGGCCGAACTCAGGGTCACAATCGCTACCAGAGTCGCTATCCACAGCGGGTCCAGCGGGTTGATGCCCACGGTCGGCGCCACCATCACCGCCAACATGGCAGGGTAGAGGCCGGCGCAGCCGTTCTGGCCGATGGTCGCGCCAAACGAGGCGGCGAAGCCGGCGATGGATTGCGGGATGCCCAGGCGGCGGGTCTGCGCTTCAATGCTCAGCGGGATGGCCGCCGCGCTGGAGCGGCTGGTGAAGGCAAAGGTCAGTACCGGCCAGACCTTGCGGAAGAAGCGCAGCGGGTTGATCCCGGCCAACGACAGCAACAGGCCGTGCACCACGAACATCAGGCCCAGGGCCAGGTACGACACCACCACAAAACTGCCGAGCTTGATGATGTCCTGCAGGTTGGAACCGGCGACCACCTTGGTCATCAGCGCCAGCACACCGTACGGCGTCAGCTTCATCACCAGGCGCACCAGGCGCATCACCCAGGCTTGCAGGGTGTCGATGGCGTTGAGCACCTTCTGGCCTTTTTCCACGTCATCCTTGAGCAGTTGCAACGCGGCAACCCCGAGGAAGGCGGCGAAAATCACCACGCTGATGATCGACGTCGGCTTGGCCCGGGCCAGGTCGGCGAACGGGTTGGCCGGCACGAACGAGAGCAGCAACTGCGGGATATTCAGGTCGGCGACCTTGCCGGCGTAATCGCTCTGGATCACTTGCAGGCGTGCCATTTCCTGGGTACCGGCCACCAGGCCTTCGGCGGTGAGGCCGAACAGGTTGGTCAGGCCGATACCGATCAGCGCTGCAATTGCGGTGGTGAACAGCAGCGTACCGATGGTCAGGAAGCTGATCTTGCCCAGGGACGAGGCGTTATGCAGGCGCGCCACGGCACTGAGGATCGAAGCGAATACCAGCGGTATCACGATCATTTGCAACAGTTGCACGTAGCCGTTGCCGACCAGGTCGAACCAGCCGATGGAGGCTTTGAGCACGGGGTTGCCGTCGCCGTAAATGGCGTGCAAGGCCGTACCGAACGCTACGCCGAGGACCAGGGCGAACAGAACCTTCTTGGCGAGGCTCCAGTGGGTGCGACGGGTTTGTGCCAGGCCCAGCAACAGGGCCACGAACACCAGCAAGTTGAGAATCAGGGGCAGATTCATTGAAGCTCCGTTGAGAAGGCAGCCAATCGCGTGAGCCCGCGATTGCGAACCGGAAATCCTAACAGCTTGAAATATATTGATTTAATACCGATATGGAATGGCAGCTGTCGTTTTCGGAATAAGGCTTTGACGCTCTGGCGTATGCCCGTGACGGAATCAGGACGCACACCGTCGTGCTCGCGTTGGGAACTGTCACAGGGATTTGTTAGCGTCCATGTCTTTCACTCAGGGAGACAACGCCTATGAAGCTCGCGCCGAAATTACTAGCCGCCGCATTCTGCCTCGGACTCGCCAGCCAGGCGTTCGCCGCAACCGAGTTGAAACATTGGCCGGCACCCGCCGCCAAACAACTGAACGAGATGATCGCCGCCAACGCCAACAAGGGTAACTTTGCGGTGTTCGACATGGACAACACCAGCTACCGCTACGACCTCGAAGAATCCCTGCTGCCCTACATGGAAAACAAGGGCCTGATCACCCGCGACAGCCTCGACCCGTCGCTCAAGCTGATGCCGTTCAAAGACACCGCCGACCATAAGGAAAGTCTGTTCAGTTACTACTACCGCCTTTGCGAAGTCGACGACATGGTTTGCTACCCGTGGGTTGCGCAGGTGTTTTCCGGCTTTACCCTCAAGGAACTCAAGGTCCAGGTGGATGAACTGATGGCCTCCGGCAAACCGGTGCCGGTCAGCTATTTTGAAGGCGACGTGGTCAAGCAGTCCGAGGTACAACCGCCGAAGGTCTTCACCGGCCAGGCCGAGCTGTACAACAAGCTGATGGAAAACGGCATCGAGGTGTACGTGATGACCGCCGCGTCGGAAGAACTGGTGCGCATGGTCGCCGCCGATCCCAAGTACGGCTACAACGTCAAACCCGAGAATGTCATCGGCGTGACGACCTTGCTCAAGGACCGCAACACCGGCGAACTGACCACCGCACGTAAACAGATCGCCGCCGGCAAATACGACGAAAAAGCCAACCTCGGCCTGGAACTGACCCCCTACCTGTGGACCCCGGCGACCTGGATGGCCGGCAAGCACGCGGCGATCCTCACCTACATCGACGAATGGAAAAAACCGGTGATCGTCGGCGGCGATACGCCGACCAGCGACGGCTACATGCTGTTCCACGATGTGGACGTGGCCAAGGGCGGCATCCACCTGTGGATCAACCGCAAGGACAAATACATGACCCAACTCAACGGCATGATCGCCAAGCATGCAGCGGCGCAAGCCAAGGAAGGGTTGCCGGTGACGGCGGACAAGAACTGGGTGATCGTCAAGCCTGACGAGATTCAGTAACACCGAGTCGCCTGCATCCCAGGCAAGCCAGCTCCCACATTTTTAAGGTGTTCACACATCAAAAGGTGGGAGGGGGCTTGCCCGATGGCTGTCTGAATAGCACTACAAAACCCAGCCTAAAATAGATATCAATTGCGAACCAATCTCATCCTCTGCTAGCGTGCGCACTTCCTGAACCCTCCGTTCTTCTCAAGGTAGTGCTGTGCCCTCCTGGAATTCGCAGATCGCGCGCCTGTTCGCGGAGCAGAAGAAAGCCCTCGAAGCCTTCGTCACTCGCCGCACCGGCAGCGCCCAGGTGGCCGCCGACCTGACTCAGGAGTCGTTCCTGCGCCTGGCTCGCATGGACTGCGGCGAAAAGATCGACAACCTCCCAGCCTTCCTCTTCACCATCGCCAGCAATCTGGTGCGCGATCACCAGCGCCAGGCCATCCGCCGTGAGCGCCTGGACGCCGGCGAGCCCAGCGAAGAGCTGCCGTGCAGCAATCCGGGGGCCGACGAGCAATTAGCCGCCTACCAACAGGAACAACTGATGCAGGATGCGATCCTGGCGTTGCCCCCAGCGACTCGGCAGATCTTCCTGCTTTATCATGTCGACGAACTTTCCTATCGCGAGATTGGCGAACGTCTATCGATCACGGCACGCAGTGTGGAATACCAACTGCGTCGCGCCTTGATTGAATGCCGCGCGTACATCAAGACGCGGCTTGCCTGCGATGAACAAGGATGTCGCTCATGACCGCCACCTCCACTGCCGACGTGTTGTTCGACGAAGCGTCCGGCTGGTATTTCCGCCTGCAGGCCGACGACGTGACGCCGGCCGACATGGACGCCTTTGCCGCCTGGCTGGGGCAAGGTCCGGCCCAGGATGACGCCTGGCGGGAAGTGCAGGCGATGCTCGGCGGCCTGCGCGAACCTGCGCGGGTGATTCGCCGCGCCGAACAGGCCGCCTGGCGCAAACCGGCGCGAGCCTGGCAGCGCTGGGCGTGTGCTGCGGCGGTGTTGTTGGCCGTGGGGCTTACCGTGCAGAACACGCCATGGCTCGATCGCCTGCGCGCGGACTACGCCACCGGCACCGGCGAGTCGCGCAGCATCGAACTGGCCGACGGCTCGCACCTGCAACTCAACACCGACAGCGCGGTGCAGATCCGCTTGAGCGGGGGCGAACGGCAAATCCGTTTGCTGCGTGGCGAAGGCTTTTTCGACGTCACCAAGGATCCGACACGGCCGTTCGTGGTGCAGTCCGGCGACGGCTGGGTGAAGGTGGTCGGGACGCAGTTCAGCGTTGCGCGGCGCGATGCGCAGACGCGGGTGCAGGTGGCGCAGGGCAAGGTGCAGGTCAGTGCCGGCAGCGGTGAACCGGTGTACCTGGAGCCAGGGCGGGCCGTGGAATATCAAGGCCAGCGCCTGGCCGAGGTGCATGCTTTCGACCCGGCCAGCGGCTTTGCCTGGCGCCAACGGCAACTGGTGTTCCGCCAGCAGCCGCTGTCGGAAGTGGTGAGCGAGTTGAATCGCTATTGGCCCGGCAAGACTCTGGTGCTAGGTGATGCGCTGCGCAACCGCGTGGTGTCGGGTGTGTTTGAAATCGACAAACCCGAAGCCGTGATCAAAGCGCTGGAGTACACCCTCAACCTGCGTGCCGAGCACTACACCCCGTATTTACTGGTGTTGCGCGAAGGCAAGGCATCGTAATCGCAACTTTTTGAAAAAACTTTCAGGGTTTCTCCCCAGGCACTCGTCCTTGATCACTGAGGCGTAAATAGTAAGCACTCTCAAGTAGTGCGGCGCCGATCACAGACTTTTTGCACCGGGGAGCACCATCCATGGCACATCGATTCGCCGCACGGTCCTTGTTGGCACTGGCCATTTCCATGGCCTGTGGCACTGCGCCGCTGTATTTGCAGGCCGCCGAAACCACCCAGGCCCAGACCTACCGTTTCGATATTGCAGGGCAAAGCCTGGACGGTGCGCTGGCGGCGTTTTCGGCGGTGACGCGAGTTCAGGTGCTGGTGTCGGGTGAGTTGACCCAGGGCGTGCTGTCGCCGGGTGTCAAAGGCAACCTCGGCCAGCGCGAAGCCTTGGGGCAACTGCTCGGCGGTACCGGGCTGAGTGCGGCGTTTATCAACGCGGACACCGTGACCCTGGAAAAGCGCATGGACACAGGCTCTGCCATCGAAGTCGGCGCCACCACCATCAGCGCCGAACACCTGGGCGTGACCACTGAAGGCAGCGGTTCCTACACCACGGGCGCCGTGACCCTGGGCAAGGGCGAGCAAAAGCTCAAGGACATCCCGCAATCGGTCAGCGTCATGACCCGCAAGCAGATGGATGACCAGAACACCACCAAGCTCTCCGAGGTGGTCAAGCGCACGCCCGGCCTGACCGCGACCAAATCTCCCGGCCCCGGCATGTTCATCTTCTCCCGTGGTTTTGAAGTCGGCACCCTGCAATACGACGGTGTGGGCATCCCGCGTAATACCTACACGCTGGGCAGCTACCTCACCGAGAACATGGCGATCTACGACCGCGTCGAAACCCTGCGCGGCCCGGCCGCCTTGCTGCAAGGCGCCAACAGCCCCGGCGGCACGATGAACCTGGTGCGCAAGCGCGGTCAGCAGGCGCCGACCGTGACCATCACCGCCAAGGCGGGCTCATGGGACCATTACGGTACCCAAGTGGATGCTGGCGGCCCGCTGAACGCCGAAGGCACGTTGCGCGGCCGTTTTGTGGCTGACTACGACACTACGGATTCGTTTGTCGATTACGTCGGTGGCTGGAATCAGACAGTCTACGGCGCCGTGGACTACGACTTCAGCCCCGACACCACCGTCGGCGTCGGCATCAGCAACCAGAAAGGCCACTCGCGCCCCAACTTCATGTCGCTGCCGCGTTACGCCGATGGCAGCGATATCGGTCTGTCGCGCTCGACCTTCGTTGGCGCCAGTTGGAACCGTAATGTCAACAACCAGACCCAGGTGTTTGCCGATATCGAGCATCGCTTCAACGAGGACTGGAAGGTGAAAGCGGCGCTGGTGGCAATGGACGAGCACAACGACGCAACCTACCAGGCGACATGGGACACCGTCCCTGTAGGCGGCGGCACTGTGCCCTACGTGGACTGGATCACCGACTTCAATACCAAGAGCCGCGGCGCCGATGTGTATGTAAACGGCAAGTTCGAGGGGCTGGGTTTGCAGCAGGAGATGGTGCTGGGTGCCAACTATTCCAAACTCACCACCAATGACCAGTGGGCTCGGGCGTCAAATCCCGGTGCGGATATCTTCAACATCGACCACAACCGCCCGCAGCGCGACGCATCGCAATTGTTCAGGGACGGCGCTGCCTCCAAGAGCTGGTATGACATCCGTCAGAAGGGCATCTATGGCACCTGGCGCGTAAAAGTCCTGGACCCGCTGACCCTGATCGTCGGTGCACGCACCAGTTGGTATGACTATTCATACATAGGCCAGGGCGGGTTTGGCGGTGTGTATAACGCAGCCGAGAAAAGCACCACGCAAACCACCGGCAAGGTCACGCCGTATGCAGGCCTGGTCTACGCTCTGAATGATCAATGGTCGGCCTATGCCAGCTATGCCGATGCCTTTGAGCCGCAAACCAACCTGACCACCTCCGGCTCGTTGCTCAAACCTATCGAAGGCAAAAACTACGAACTGGGCATCAAGGGCGAGTTGGCCGAGGGTCGCCTCAACACCTCGTTTGCCATCTTCCGTTACGACCAGGAAAACCGTGGCGTCCAGGACCTGCAAGGGCCGATGAACTGCAATGGTTGGTACTGCTCGGTCGCCTCGGGCAAAGTCCGCAGCCAAGGCTTTGAAGCTACCTTGAGCGGTGAAGTGCTGCCAGGCCTGCAACTGGCCTCCAGTTACACCTACAACACCACAAAATTCCTCAAGGACGACACCTACGAAGGCAAGATCTTCAGCACCTGGACCCCCAAGCACCTGCTCAAGGTCTGGGGCGATTACCAACTGCCGGGTGACTGGCAGAAGTTCAGTGTCGGCGCCGGCGTGACCGCGCAAAGCAGCACCGAAGCCTACGACCGCACCTTCAGCGTGCCGGGCAATGCGCTGTGGGATTCACGGGTGGCTTACAAGATCAATCAGGAATTCACCGTGGCGGCGAACCTGTACAACCTGTTCGACAAGAAGTATTACATCCCGGCCTACAACGCGAACTGGGGCAGCAACTACTACGGCGATCCGCGTAATGTGATGTTTACGATGACCTACACACCGCAGTTCTGATTACATCCGGATATAAAAATGCCCCGCATTTAGCGGGGCATTTTCATGTGTGGCGGTTAGCCCTTACAGCCCATCCAGCATCGCCTTGTTACGTACCGCACCCTTGTCGGCACTGGTCGCCAACAGGGCATAGGCCTTCAACGCGGTCGTGACCTTGCGCGGACGCTTCTCCACCGGCTTCCAACCTTTCTTGTCCTGCTCGACCCGGCGTGCCGCCAGCTCTTCGTCACTGATCAACAGGTTGATCGAGCGGTTCGGAATGTCGATCAGGACCTTGTCGCCGTCCTGCACCAGGCCAATCGCACCGCCGGCAGCGGCTTCAGGTGACGCGTGGCCGATGGACAGGCCCGAGGTGCCGCCGGAGAAACGGCCGTCGGTGAGCAGGGCGCAGGCTTTGCCCAGGCCTTTGGATTTCAGGTACGACGTCGGGTAGAGCATCTCTTGCATACCCGGGCCGCCTTTCGGGCCTTCGTAGCGGATGATCACGATGTCGCCTTCCTTGACTTCGTCGGCAAGGATGCCGCGAACCGAGCTGTCCTGGCTTTCGTAGATCTTGGCGCGACCTTCGAAGACGTGGATGGATTCATCCACACCGGCGGTTTTCACCACGCAACCGTCGAGGGCGATGTTGCCGTACAGCACGGCCAGGCCGCCTTCTTTGGAGTAGGCGTGTTCGACACTGCGGATGCAGCCGTTTTCACGGTCGGCGTCCAGGGTGTCCCAACGGGTCGACTGGCTGAACGCGGTCTGGGTCGGGATACCGGCCGGGCCAGCCTTGAAGAAGGTGTGCACGGCTTCGTCGTCAGTCAGGGTGATGTCCCACTTGGCGATGCCTTCGGCCAGGGATTTGCTGTGCACGGTCGGCAGGTCGGTGTGCAGCAGGCCGCCACGGGCCAGGGAGCCTAAGATCGAGAAGATCCCGCCGGCGCGGTGCACGTCTTCCATGTGGTACTTCTGGATGTTCGGCGCGACCTTGCACAGTTGCGGCACATGGCGGGACAGGCGGTCGATGTCGCGCAGGTCGAAATCGATCTCGGCTTCCTGGGCCGCAGCCAGCAAGTGCAGGATGGTGTTGGTGGAACCGCCCATGGCGATGTCCAGGGTCATGGCGTTTTCGAACGCCTTGAAGTTGGCGATATTGCGCGGCAATACCGACTCATCGTTCTCGCCGTAGTAGCGCTTGCACAGCTCGACGATGGTGCGGCCGGCCTGCAGGAACAGCTGTTCGCGGTCGCTGTGGGTGGCCAGGGTCGAACCGTTGCCCGGTAATGCCAGGCCGAGGGCTTCGACCAGGCAGTTCATCGAGTTGGCGGTGAACATGCCGGAGCACGACCCGCAGGTCGGGCAGGCGCTGCGCTCGTATTCCGCGACCTTCTCGTCAGAAGCGCTGGAATCGGCGGCGATGACCATGGCGTCGACCAGGTCCAGGCCATGGGAGGCGAGCTTGGTCTTGCCGGCTTCCATCGGGCCGCCGGAGACGAAGATCACCGGGATGTTCAGGCGCAGGGCGGCCATCAGCATGCCGGGGGTGATCTTGTCGCAGTTCGAGATGCACACGATGGCGTCGGCGCAGTGGGCGTTGACCATGTACTCCACGGAGTCGGCGATGATCTCGCGGCTCGGCAGCGAGTACAGCATGCCGTCATGGCCCATGGCGATGCCGTCGTCCACGGCGATGGTGTTGAATTCCTTGGCTACACCGCCGGCGCGCTCGATCTCGCGGGCGACCAGTTGGCCCAGGTCCTTGAGGTGCACGTGGCCGGGTACGAACTGGGTAAAGGAGTTGGCAATGGCGATGATCGGCTTCTTGAAGTCGTCATCTTTCATCCCCGTGGCACGCCACAGTGCGCGGGCGCCGGCCATGTTGCGGCCGTGGGTGGATGTTTTCGAGCGGTAATCAGGCATTGGAGCACTCCGGGCGGCTAATCGGTATCAAAGGGGAGTGAGCTTCTATTGACGTCTGGAACACCCGAAAAATGGCACTGGTGTCCGGAAGTTGCCGCAAACGTGACGGGATCGCCGTGCGCATTGGCCTTGAGCTCATAAACCCGCCGGGGGATGACTGGCGATGAATAGGGCCGATTCTACACCGTCTTCCTGTAGGAGCGAGGGGGATGCCTAGTTCTTGCTCGCGAAAAACGTAAACGATAACGCAGCGCTATCAGGTAGTTCGTGTCGCCGATGAGTTTTTCGCGAGCAAGAACTAGGCGTCCCCCTCGCTACTACACAGGCAAGACATATTCAGAACCACTGTTTAAAGGCCTTTGGATGTTGTGCCTCCTACCGTTTCTCTTCCAATCACAGAAGAGGACGACGGAATGTCCACGCAACAAAATGCCTATCGGCTACGCATCGGGCGCTATTCAGAATCGGGCCGCGTGTACCTGATCACGGCTGTTACCTACCAACGACAATCAATTTTTCAGGACTGGCGCACGGGTCGCCTGCTCGTCAGCGAATTCAGGAAAGCTCAGGAAGACGGTGAGGCTACCTCGCTGGCCTGGGTCGTGATGCCTGACCATTTTCATTGGCTGGTCGAACTGCACAATGGCGACTTGCCAAGGTTGATGCGAATAACCAAGTCGCGAAGTGCCCGCGCGATAAACAGTGCGAGGGGTTCCTACGGGACGCTTTGGCAAAAAGGCTATTTCGATCGGGCACTGCGTCGTGAGGAGGACTTGAAAGCAATGGCCCGCTATATCGTCGCGAATCCTTTGCGTGCTGGTCTGGTCGAGCACATTGGTCAGTACCCGCTATGGGATGCCATCTGGATATGACGCACCTTCACTTGTAGGAGCGAGCTTGCTCGCGAAGAACGTCAACGATAACGCAGCGCTATCAGGTAGCCCGCGTCGTGTATGAGTTTTTCGCGAGCAAGCTCGCTCCTACAGGGGAAAGCGTGAGTGCCCGCTCCGTAAATTAGTCAACCAGCCCCAGAGGCTGAACACGATGAAGCTGACCGCGATGGTCAGCAGCAGATGCGTTCCGGTTTGTGCCAAGGCCGCACTGCTGATGGCGGCCGTGAGGAACATGATGCTGTTCCCGGCCGATGCAGCGGTGCCCGCGCTCCTTGAGAACAGCCGCATCGCCGCCGAAATCGCCGCCGGACGAACCAGGGTGACGGCCAGGGCGCTGATCAGTATCGGGATCAGCAGAGTCAAGGTGGTGATGGCTTCAAAAATAATGATCAACGTCAGCAACACACCCGCGACGAGCAATAGTCCAAGACCGATATTGATTTGCCGGGACAGCGCCATGCGTTTTTGCAGGTACGAGGCAGCAACGCCGCCGAGCAGGTAGGCCAGGCCGTACACCATCAGCACCAGCGCATATTGGTATTCGGACAGCTTCAGCGCATCCATGAAAATCAGCGGCGTCACGCTGATCAAGGCGAAGTAGCAGGCAAATACCAGGGCGGCGATCCACCAATAGCGCAGGAAGTCCCGATTGCGCGCCACGGCCTTGAGTGTGCCGATGATGGATACCGGTTCGCGGTGTGGGCTGGAGGACTTCGACGGCAGGATACAGAGCGCATGGATCAACATGCCCGATGCCATCAGCGCAAACCCATAGAAGCTCCCTTGCCAGTCGAAGGTGGTTTGCAGCCAGGAGCCGATCAGCGGCGACAGCGCGACAAACGAGCCGCTCAGGGTCATGTAATAGAGGCGCACCCGGGCTCGGTCCTGTTCGTCGAACAGGTCTTCCACCAGTGCATGGCCCAGTACGAAGAAGCCGCAGCCCATGGCCTGGACCGTGCGGAACAGCAGGAAGGTCAGGTAATCCGGCGCCATGGCGCAACCTATCGCCCCGAGGATCGACAGCGTGATACAGCCGAGCAGGACTTCCTTGCGCCCCCATTTATCCGAAAGCGGACCGGCGAGCAGTTGGGAGATGGAAAAGACCAGGGTGAACAGGCTGATGGACAGTGCGATGTCTGCGCTGGGCGTGTCGAACCGGGCGGACAGGGCGGGGAACGACGGGAGGAGGATATTGATCGGGAAAAAGCTGATCAGTGAAATGCAGGTGATGAGGATGAAGCGGGAGAGGGTGGGCCCAGACATTGTTTTTGTTTTCCGGAGTAAAACCAGAAAACGATACTAGTCTGCGAAAAGTGGAATTCAATCAAAACTACTGTGGGAGGCTTCCCGTAGCAATGTAGGAGCGAGCTTGCTCGCGAAGAACGTCAACGATAACGCAGCGCTATCAGGTAGCCCGCGTTGTATATGCGTTTTTCGCGAGCAAGCTCGCTCCTACAGAGGGTTCACGTCTTAGCTATTGGGCAACAACCGGCACGTAATGCTCTTGATATACCGCGTCTCGACAATCGCCGGATGCACCGGATGATCCGGGCCCTGGCCGCCACGTTCCAGCATCTGGATATTGCGGTCCAGATGGCGGGCGCTGGTCAGCAGGATGTTCTGCAGGTCGTCTTCCGGCAGGTGCATGGAGCACGAGGCGCTGACCAGGATGCCGTCCTTGCTGAGCAGGCGCATGGCTTGCTCGTTCAGGCGGCGATAGGCGCCTTCGCCGTTCTTCATGTCTTTCTTGCGCTTGATGAAGGCCGGTGGGTCGGCGACGATCACGTCGAAGCGCTCTTCGCTGGCTTTCAGCTCCTTGAGGGCTTCAAAGACGTCGCCTTCGATGCAGGTCATCTTCTCGGCGACGCCGTTCAGCGCGGCGTTGCGCTCCACGCCATCGAGGGCGAAGGCCGAGGCGTCGACGCAGAACACTTCACTGGCGCCGAAGGCCGCGGCTTGCACGCCCCAGCCGCCGATGTAGCTGTACAGGTCGAGTACGCGTTTGCCTTTGGCGTATGGGGCCAGGCGCGCGCGGTTCATGCGGTGGTCGTAGAACCAGCCGGTTTTCTGGCCCTGGATCACCGGGGCTTCGAATTTCACGCCGTTTTCTTCCAGTGCGACCCACTCCGGCACCAGGCCGAACACGGTTTCGACGTAGCGGTTGAGGCCTTCGGCGTCGCGCGCGGCGGAGTCGTTCTTGAACAGGATGCCGCTCGGCTTGAGCACTTGGGTCAGGGCGGCGATCACGTCGTCTTTATGGGCTTCCATGGTCGCCGAGGCGATCTGAACTACCAGGATATCGCCGAAACGGTCGACCACCAGGCCCGGCAGCAGGTCGGAATCGCCGTAGACCAGGCGGTAGAACGGCTTGTCGAACAGGCGATCACGCAGGGACAGGGCGACGTTGATGCGGTGCACCAGCAGCGACTTGTCCAGTGGCAACTTGATGTCGCGCGACAGCAGGCGTGCGCAGATCAGGTTGTTCGGGCTCATGGCCACGATGCCCAGGGTCTTGCCGCCGGCCGCTTCCAGGATGGCCTGGTCGCCCGCCTGGAAGCCGTGCAGAGGGGTGGCGGCCACGTCGATTTCGTTGCTGTAGACCCACAGGTGGCCGTTGCGCAAACGACGATCGGCGTTGGCTTTGAGACGCAGGCTTGGCAGGGACATGACGTCGCTCCGGAAAAAAGAGCGGGAGTATACCTTGTTGTGTAGGAAATGGCCGGACTGCCGGATGTGCGGGGAGGTGTCAGCCGGGGGGAGATAAGGGTTAGAATCCCCACCTAGCCCAGAGTGTGTACTTATGTCCCAAGAGCTTTCCGCCGAACAGATCCAGCAGGCCCTCCAAGGCATCAGCGTGCCGCCCCAGCCGCAAATCATGGTGGATTTGCAGATGGAGCAGTACATGCCCGACCCGGACCTGGAAGTGATCGCGCGGTTGATCTCCCAGGACCCGGGCCTCTCCGGCGCGCTGCTGAAGATCGTCAACTCGTCCTATTACGGCCTGAGCAACAAGATCGCCTCGATCCAGCGCGCGGTGAACCTGCTGGGCAGCCGCTCGATCATCAACCTGATCAACGCCCTGTCGATCAGGGGCGAGATGAGCGACGACACCATCGTCACCCTCAACCGCTTCTGGGACACCGCCCAGGACGTGGCCATGACCTGCCTCACCCTGGCCAAGCGCACCGGCGCCCAGGCGGTGGACGAGGCCTATGCCCTGGGGCTGTTCCACGACTGCGGCGTGCCGCTGATGCTCAAGCGTTTCCCCAACTACATGACGGTGCTCGAAGAGGCCTACGCCAATGCCGGCCCCGACTGCCGCGTGGTCGACACCGAAAACAATGCGTTCAACACCAACCATGCGGTGGTCGGCTACTACACCGCCAAGTCCTGGCGCCTGCCGGAGCATGTGACCGACGCCATCGCCAACCACCACAATGCCCTGGCGATCTTCAGCGATGAGACGTCGCGCAATCCTCAGTTGAAGAACCTGCTGGCGATCCTGAAGATGGCCGAGCACATCTGCTCGTCCTGCCGCGTGCTGGGCAACCAGTCGGTGGACCATGAGTGGAATGCCATCGGCCACCTGGTGCTGGACTACGTGGGCCTGTCGGACTACGACTTCGAAAGCCTGAAGTTGTCGATCCGCGAACTGGGCGCGCACTGATCCCCCCTTCACGAGGTACACATGCCCGAGTTACCAGAAGTCGAAACCACCCGGCGTGGGATTGCGCCGCACCTGGAAGGCCAGCGTGTCAGCCGCGTGGTGGTGCGTGAGCGGCGCCTGCGCTGGCCGATCCCGGAAGACCTGGATGTGCGCCTGTCCGGCCAGCGCATCGTGCTGGTGGAGCGGCGGGCCAAGTACCTGTTGATCAATGCCGAAGTGGGCACCTTGATCAGCCATCTGGGCATGTCGGGCAACTTGCGCCTGGTCGAAGTCGGCATGCCGGCGGCCAAGCATGAACATGTGGATATCGAGTTGGAGTCCGGCCTGGCCCTGCGCTACACCGACCCTCGGCGTTTCGGCGCGATGCTCTGGAGCCAGGACCCGCACAACCATGAACTGCTGATTCGCCTGGGGCCGGAGCCGTTGACCGAGCTGTTTGACGGTGAGCGGTTGTTCCAGCTGTCCCGCGGCAAGTCGATGGCGGTGAAACCGTTCATCATGGATAACGCGGTGGTGGTGGGCGTAGGCAATATCTATGCGACTGAGGCGTTGTTTGCGGCGGGGATTGATCCACGTCGCGCGGCCGGCGGCATTTCACGCGGGCGTTATTTGAAGCTGGCGATCGAGATCAAGCGCATTCTGGCGGCGGCAATCGAGCGTGGCGGCACCACGCTGCGGGACTTTATCGGTGGCGATGGGCAGCCGGGGTATTTCCAGCAGGAGTTGTTCGTCTACGGCCGCGGTGGCGAGGCGTGCAAGGTTTGCGGGACTGAACTGCGCAATGTGGTGCTGGGGCAGCGGGCGAGTGTGTTTTGCCCCAGGTGCCAGAGCTGATTGCTGTGTGAGGGCTGATATCGCTATCGGGAGCAAGCCCCCTCCCACATTTTGAACGTATTCACAAATCAAGTGGTAGAGGGCTTGCCCCCGATGAGTCCCTGAAGGACCTCAGGCCTTACCGGTAATCTTCCGGTACTTCTCCATCAACTGCTCTTCCGTCTCCGGATGGGCTTCATCCAGCGGAATGCAATCCACCGGGCACACTTGCTGGCACTGTGGCTCGTCGTAGTGACCGACGCACTGGGTGCACAGGTTGGGGTCGATCACGTAGATCTCTTCGCCCTGGGAGATGGCGGCGTTCGGGCACTCGGGTTCGCAGACGTCGCAATTGATGCAATCGTCGGTGATGATCAAGGACATGGAAACTCCTGCCAGGGCTGTCAGCCAAGGCATCTGAAAACTAATGCGCGCAATTGTGCCGCATTGGCGCCCGCAGTGCGAGCCGTGGTGAGCGAGGCAAGCCCGCTCACCACATTACTTCTTGAAGCGCAGCGTCAGCGCATCAGCCACGGCCGGGTGCACGAACTTGGTGATATCCCCGCCCAAAGCGGCAATTTCACGCACCAACGTCGAGGAAATGAACGAATAACGCTCCGACGGCGTGAGGAACAGGCTTTCCACGTCCGGCGCCAGTTGGCGGTTCATGTTGGCCAGCTGGAATTCGTATTCGAAGTCCGACACCGCGCGCAGGCCACGCAGGAACACATTGGCGTTCTGCTCCTTGGCGAAATGCGCGAGCAACGTGGAAAAGCCCACCACTTCCACGTTGGGCAGGTGCTTGGTGACCTCACGCGCCAGCTCCACGCGCTGTTCCAGGGGGAACAGCGGGTTTTTCTTGGGGCTGGCCGCGACTGCGATGATCACATGGTCGAACAAACGAGAGGCGCGTTCGACCAGATCGCCATGGCCTTTGGTAATCGGGTCGAAGGTACCTGGGTACAACACTCGGTTCATCGCGTCGTCCTGGCGGAGTCCGTTGGGGAACCGGATGGTATCGCAGCCATCCCGGTCGGCCAAGTCAACTTATGCATAAGAAAGCCGTATAGACACCGTGAATAGCGTGTTTTTTCACGCTGTTTTCAGACGTTCGGCCAAGGCTGTCGCCAGTTGAGCGGTTAATCCGTACACCGATAATTGCGGGTTGGCCCCAATACTGGTGGGGAATAACGAACCGTCGTGGATCGACAGGTTGCGCAATTGGTGATGGCGACCGAGGCTGTCAGCCACCGCATTTTTGGGATCTTCGCCCATGGCACAACCGCCCATCACATGGGCGCTGCCCAGGGTTGTCCGGTGCAATTCCAGATTCAAACCCTCAATGACGCTGCGTGCCTCGGCCAAGGTGTTCACGAACCGTGCGTCATGGTGCATGGGCTTGACCGATTTGGCGCCCGCCGCGAACTGGATTTCGGCCATGCTGTGGAAGGCCCGGCGCAGGCCATCCCAGGCGTAGGGCGAGACCTGATAGTCGAGCACCGGCGTACCGTCACCGCGTAAGTCCACGCTGCCGCCCTGGCTGTCGGGGTGAAAGCCGTCACGCAACAGCGCGAGCATGGCGTGGGTATGGGGCAATTGGCCCATGTCCAGGGCGTTCTGCGTGCCATAGCCGCCGAACAAGGTGCTGGCCAATGCTGGATGCAAGGGCGGCGCTTCAAGCTTGTAGGACATTTTGCCGGTGGTGCCGTCCTGCCACTGGAAATGGTCGGAGTAGATCGACTGCGGCGCGCCGTAGAACGGGTTGATCACCTCGTCGAACAATGCGGCGGAGAAGTTCACCAAGTGCAAAAAGGTCCGCTTGCCCAGCCGCGAATGCGGGTCGGGGGCACCCGAGCGCATCAGCAGCGCCGGGCTGTTGATGCCGCCGCCCGACAGCACGTAATGCTTGGCCTTCACGCTGATCCTGCGCCCGGTAGGCGCCACACAGCGCGCGTCCATCGCTACGCATTCCAGGCTGCTGATGGTGTCGCCGCTGTATTTGAGCTGCTCGGCGCGCGCCAGGTACAGCAGCTCGCCGCCTTTTTCCAGGGTAGACGGGATGGTGGTCACCAGCATCGACTGCTTGGCGTTGACCGGGCAGCCCATGCCGCAATAACCCAGGTTGAAGCAGCCACGGACGTTGCGCGGGATCACATGCCAGCTGTAGCCGAGCTTTTCGCAGCCTTTGCGGATTACATCATTGTTGGCATTCGGGGGGATGGCCCACGGTGCGATGCCCAGGCGCTGCTCCATCTTTTCGAACCACGGTGCCATCTCTGCACTGCTGTGGCCTTTTACCGCGTACTCGCTGGCCCAATGGCTGAGGGTGGCGTCCGGGGTGCGGAAGCTGGAGGTCCAGTTGATCAGCGTGGTACCGCCCACCGCGCGGCCTTGCAGGATGGTGATGGCGCCGTCCTTGCTCATGCGGCCGATACCTTCCTGATACAGGCTGGCGTAGGCCTCGTCCTCCAGCAGCTTGAAGTCGCTGCTGGTCTTGAGCGGGCCTTCTTCGATCAACAGCACTTTGTAGCCGGCGGCGCTGAGGATCTCGGCAGTGGTGCCGCCACCGGCGCCGCTGCCGATGATGGCCACGTCGGCCTCCAGGGTCAGGTCGCTGTCGAGGGCGGCGCCATTGTGGGTTTTCCAGCCGCGGGCCAGGCCGTCGCGGAACAGATCGGGTACGGGCATCAGGGTCGTCTCTTGTTTTTATTGTGAGGGATGCAAATCAGATCTTCGGCGGGCCGGGGTAGCCGCAATGCGCCCAGGCGGCGGGCCGGAAGTACCAGGCCATGATCACCAGCTTGAGCAGCGAGCCTTGGCCCATGCGCAGCAGGTTCAGGTAGCTGTTTTCCCAGCGGTACAGGAAGTTGCGGATCTGTTCCGCGCTGGCGTTTTCCCAACTGCCCCAGATGCCGGTCAACGGGCCACGCGTAATGCCCATGCCGAGCACATCGAACAACTGTTGGGTGAGCTTGAACATCTCCGGCGACAGGTGCTGCAGGCTGTAGTCGAGTTTTTTCAGCGTGTCTTCAATCCCGGCGACCACATCCTGGGCGCTGGCCACGCCTTCGAGCAGCACCGGGATCACCGCGCGCAGAAACGGCAGGTCACTGCTGCGCAACATGGCAAAGCCGCTGGCCGGGGTGCTGCTGGAGCAGCCGCTGAGGCTGGCGCCCAATCCGGCCGTGGCCAGGAAGGCGCTGGCACACAGACCGATTTTCAAGACGCCGCGCCGTGATAGCGCGGGTGAATCCGTGAGGCTAGGGTTCATTGTTATTGTTATCCCGTGGGTGGCGGTGTCAGCGGACAAACAACTTCTGGATCAGTTTCTGGATCGATTTGCCGTAGGGCGGGTAGATCAATTTCGCCGCGTTCAGGCGCTGTTTCACCAGCACGCCCTTGGCCTTGCTGAACGTCAGGAACCCTTCATGGCCGTGGTAGTGGCCCATGCCCGACGGGCCGATGCCGCCAAAGGGCATGTCGTCCTGGGCCACGTGCAGGAGGGTGTCGTTCAGGCAGACACCGCCGGAATGGGTCTCATGGAGGACCCGGTCCTGCTCGCGCTTGTTGTAGCCGAAGTAATACAGGGCCAGCGGGCGAGGGCGCTGGTTGATGTAGGCAAAGGCTTGGTCGATGCCGCGATAAGGCACGATCGGCAGCACCGGGCCGAAGATTTCGTCCTGCATCACGGTCATGTCATCGCTGACATTCAGCAGCAGGCTATGGGCCATGCGCCGTGCCTGGCCCTGGTCGTACAGCCGGATCAGGGTGGCGCCCTTGTCGGTGGCGTCCTTGACGTAGGCATTGAGCCGGGCCAATTGACGCTCATTGATGATGGCGGTGTAGTCCGGGTTGTCGGCCAGCGTCGGATAAAACCCGCGAACCGCCTTGCTGTAGGCCTCGACGAAACCCTCCACGCGGTCCTCCGGCACCAGCACGTAGTCCGGGGCCACGCAGGTTTGCCCGGCGTTCAAGGCTTTACCGAAGGCGATGCGTTCGGCGGCGTCCTTGAGCGGTACGTCGGCGGAGACAATGGCCGGCGACTTGCCGCCCAGTTCCAGGGTGACCGGCGTGAGGTGTTCGGCAGCGGCGCGCATCACGTGCTTGCCAATACTGGTCGCGCCGGTAAACAGCAGGTGATCGAAGCGCAGCTTGGAAAACGCCATGCCCACCTCGGCCTCGCCGAGCACCACGCACACCAGGTCCTCGGGGAAAACCCTCGCCAGTAACGCCTTGAGCAGTTCGCCGGTAGCGGGCGTGGATTCGCTGAGCTTGAGCATCACCCGGTTGCCTGCCGCCAACGCACCGACCAGTGGGCCGATGGCCAGGTACAGCGGGTAGTTCCACGGCACGATCACGCCGACCACGCCCAGGGGTTGGTAAATGACTTTGGCTGACGCGGGTTGGAAGGCCAGGCCTACAGCGCGGCGGGAAGGTTTCATCCAGCCTTTTAGGTGTTTGCTGGCGTAGTGAATGCCATGCAGGCTGGGCATCAGTTCGGCGAACAGGGTTTCGTCGGCGCTGCGCGGGCTGAAATCCTGGCTGATCGCATGGATCAGTGCCTGGCGCTCGTCACTGAGCACATCCCGCAAGGCCTTCAGCCACTGCTGGCGCTGTGCAGCTGGCGGCATCGGGTTGGCGGCGTAGGCGCGGCGTTGGGCGTCGAACAGGTCCTGGAGTTGATCCAGCGCCTGGGCATCTTGCAGGTAGGCAACGTTGGCAGACATGGCGCAGCACCGATTGTTATTGGTCTGCGTGGATTTTTAGAGTCATTACTCTAAATTGTCAAATAACATTGCAGCAACATGCAGATTTATCCTGGCAAGGATAGGCCGTAAGATGCCCTATCACGTGTACAGAAGCTGATTCCCCTATGGCACCACGAGTAAAGACCAGCGAGCGTATTGTGCAAACCAGCCTGGAGCTTTTTAACCAGCAGGGCGAGCGCAGTATCAGCACCAACCATATCGCCGCCCATATGGAAATTTCGCCGGGCAACCTGTACTACCACTTCCCCAACAAGCAAGCGATCATCTCCGTGCTGTTTCGCGAATATGAAGCGTTGGTGGACAGTTTCCTGCGTCCGCCCCAGGGGCGTGCAATGGTCGTGGAGGACAAGCGCTTTTATCTCCAGGCCGTACTGGCCGGCATGTGGCGCTACCGTTTTCTGCACCGCGACCTTGAACACCTGCTGGAGAGCGACCCGGACCTGGCCACCGGCTATCGGCGTTTTTCCCAGCGTTGCCTGATCCAGGGCGGCGCCATCTACCAGGGGTTTGTCGATGCAGGCATCCTGAACATGGACCCGGTGCAAACCGAAGCCCTGACCCTCAATGCCTGGATCATCCTCACCTCCTGGGTGCGTTTCCTGTGCACCACCAATGAAAATTCCGCCCACCTGAGCGCCGAAGCCATCAAGCGCGGGGTGTATCAGGTGCTGGTGCTGGAGGCGGGCTTTGTCACGCCCCAGGCAAAAGAGGCGGTGGATGCATTGTTCAAAGAATTTTACGTGCCGTTGAACCAGGCACTGGAAGACGTGAAGTAGGACCTTTCCCGAATCTGTTCACAGGAGTCCATCATGCCGCTTGCCCAACTGATCAGCCCCCAGCAATTGGCCGAGCGCCAGGCGTCGGCGGGGTTGGTGATCCTGGATTGCCGTTTTGCCTTGGAAGACCCGGATTACGGGCGTTGCAGCTACGCTGAAGGGCATATCGACGGTGCGCAATATGCCGACCTGGAGCGCCATCTCAGCGGGCCGGTGATCAAAGGTGTGACCGGTCGTCACCCGTTACCGGCGGCGGGCACCTTCGCCGAGCAACTGCGGGCATGGGGTATCCATGCTGACACCGATATCGTGCTGTATGACGACGGCCCTGGCGCTTATGCGGCTCGTGCCTGGTGGCTGCTGGCCTGGCTGGGCAAGCGTGACGGTGTGTTTATCCTGGACGGCGGCCTCAAGGCCTGGCATGCCGCGGGTTTCCCGTTGAGCCTGGATGCGCCGGTAATCGAGCGTGGGACTTTCGATGGCACGCCGGACAATCACTTGCTGCTGGATGCCGAACATCTGCAAAAACGCCTGGGCCAACCCGGCCTGACCCTGATCGATGCCCGCGCTCAAGCGCGTTTTCGCGGCGAGGTGGAGCCTATCGACCCCATTGCCGGGCATATCCCCGGTGCGCAATGTGCGGCGTTCAACGAAAACCTGGGCAGTGACGGGCGTTTCCTCCCGGCCGAGCAACTCAAGCAGCGCTTCGCCGCGCAGTTGCAGGGGCGCTCGCCGGAGGAACTGGTGGCGTATTGCGGCTCGGGCGTGACGGCCTGCCACAACCTGTTCGCCCTGAGCCTGGCGGGTTACCCGTTGGGCAAGTTGTATGCGGGGTCGTGGAGCGAGTGGATTACCGATCCGACGCGGGCAATCGCTACGGGGGACTGAGTTCCCGGTCGTGTAAACCCAATCCGAATGTGGGAGGGGCCTGCCCCTCTCACATGTTTAACCGTGTCGTGCCAATAACCATTGCGGTATGCGCCGCTCCAGGTAGTAGCCTGGGCGTTTCAGCGAGCCATCGACGAAGCCCACGTGCCCGCCCTTGGCCGTCAGCTCAAACTCGGTGCACGCCGACAGCTCACTGGCCTCGGGCAAGCTGTGGGCAAACACGAACGGGTCGTCGGCCGCCTGGATAATCAGCGTCGGTGTGCGGATCGCGCCCAGGTAGTAGCGACTCGACGCGCGACGGTAATAGTCCTCGGCACTCAAGAACCCATGCAGCGGCGCGGTGACCCGGCCGTCGAAGTCCCAGAAGGTGCGCATCTTCTCCAGCGAGCCAAGCGCTTCCAGGGTTTTCAGCCCGTCCGCGCGGCCATCCTGTAAAAAACGGCTTTGTTTGACGCGGATATACGCGAGCATTTCACTCATGAAGTGCTTTTGATAAATCCGCGAGAAACCTATCCCGATCCGGTCTGCACACTGGTCCAGGCGAAATGGCACCGACACCGCCGCTGCGCCTTGCAGCCCGGACGCCTCGCCGGTTTCCCCCAGGTGCTTGAGCAGCACATTGCCCCCCAGCGAATAACCCACCGCATACAGCGGCGCCAACGGCCGCTTGGCGCGCAGGTGCGCAATCGCGGCGGCGAGGTCTTCGCTGGCGCCGGAGTGATAGCTGCGCGCCAGCAGGTTGGGCTCGCCCGAACAGCCGCGCCAGTTCAAGGCCGCACTGGCCCAGCCGTGGGCGCCGAGGACTTTTTGCAGGCCGGCCACATAGGGGGAATTGGATGAGCCGGTCAGCCCATGCAGCACCAGCACCAACGGCGCCTGCGCGTCATGGGGGCCATGCCAGTCGAGGTCGAGAAAGTCGCCGTCTTCCAGCCACAGGCGTTCGCGTTGGCGTTCGATATGGGTAGTCGGGCGCCACAGCGGCCCCCACAGGGTTTGCAGGTGAGGGTTGCCGAGGCCGAAGGCGGGGGTGAACAGGTCGGAGGACGGTGTCATGACACTCTCAGTTTTGAGCTGACTCACTGTCTGTGGTGAGCGGGCTTGCTCCCCACAGATTTTAAGCGACGCTTTCGACCAATCGATGCCACAGCGCGTAATACACACGACCGGATTTCTGCTCCCGGTGCAGGCGCCAGGCGCCCGGCAAACCCAGGGTAGACGGCGCGGTCTCGCTTTCAGTGTAGATCCACGCGTCCGGTGCCAGCCATTGGCGCTCTTCGAGCAAGGCGCACACGGTCGGCAACAGGTTCTGGTTGAACGGTGGGTCGAGGAACACCACGTCGTAGGCACTGGGCGCCTGGGTTTCCAGGTAGCGCAGGGCGTCGGCGGTCTGCACCTGGCCATTGGTGCAGCGCAGGGTGCCCAGGTGTTCCTTGAGGCTGGACACCGCGACATTGCTGGCATCCAGCGCCTGGGCCTGGGCCGCGCCACGGGACAGCGCCTCCAGGAACAGCGCGCCACTGCCGGCGAACGGGTCCAGCACCTTGGCGCCGGCAATGTACGGCGCCAGCCAGTTGAACAGGGTTTCACGTACGCGGTCCGGCGTCGGGCGCAGGCCCACGACGTCGGGGAAGCTCAGCTTGCGGCTGCCCCATTCGCCGCCAATGATGCGCAGCTGGCCCACACCGTTATGCACGTTGTGGACAGGTTTTTTCGGGCGAGATGAACTGGCCATTAATGCTCCGGAACCCCGAGCGGCTGCTCGGCAGGTTTATCAGTGGGGGGCGGTAGTGGCTTTTGCGCAGTCGTTGGGCCGGCGGTCACGATGACCATCTTGTCGGCGCTCAAGTGTTTGTTCAAGGCCGCCTTGACCTGCTCTACGGTCAGGGCCTGGGATTGTTTCATGAAATCTTCCAGATAGCTCAGCGGCAGGTTGTAGAAACCCATGGCGCCCAGCTGCCCGACGATATCGGCGTTGCTGGCGGTGGACAGCGGGAAGCTGCCGGCCAGCTCGCGCTTGGCGTCATCCAGTTCCTTTTGCGTCGGGCCGGTCTTGAGGTAGTCGGCGAGCACGTCTTCGACCAGGCGCAGGGTGCCGCCGCTCATTTCGGCGCGGGTCTGCAGGTTGATCATGAACGGGCCACGCACTTGCATCGGCGAGAAACCGGAGTAAACACCGTAGGTCAGGCCGCGTTTTTCGCGCACTTCGCTCATCAAACGGGTGCCGAAGCCGCCGCCGCCGAGGATCTGGTTGCCCAGGGACAGGGCTGCGTAGTCCGGGTCGGCGCGGTCGATACCCAATTGGGCGAACAGCAGGTGAGTCTGTTTGGACGGGAACTCGATATGGCTCAGGCCGGCCTTGGGCTCGGTTGGCTGGGTGATTTTCGCCATGGCCGGGCCCTTGGGCAGCGCGGCCGACACCTTGGCCGTCATCGCTTCGGCTTCGGCGCGGGTCAAGTCGCCGACCACGGCAATCACCGCATTACCCGCCGCATAAGCCTTGGCGTGGAACGCCTGCAACTGCGCGAGGGTAATCTTCGGAACGCTTTGCGGCGTGCCTTCACTCGGGTGAGCGTAGGGGTGATCGCCGTACAGGCGCTTGAACAGCTCCAGGCTCGCCAGTTTGCCGGGGTTCTGCTTCTGGTATTCAAAGCCGGCGAGGATCTGGTTCTTGATCCGCGCCAGGGAGTCGGCGGGGAAGGTCGGTTTGCCGATCACCTCGTCAAACAGCGCCAGGGCGGCGTCGCGTTTAGCGCTGTCGCTGAGGCTGCGCAGGGACACCAGCGCCATATCGCGATAAGCGCCATTGCCAAAGTCGGCGCCCAGGCCTTCAAAACCACTGGCAATCTGGCTCACATCCTTGCCCGGTACACCTTCGTTGAGCATGGCGTTGGTCATCAGCGCCAGGCCCGGCACGTTGCCGTCCTGGCTGCTGCCGGCGGCGAACAGGATGCGCATGTCGAACATCGGCAACTCATGGGCTTCGACGAACAGCACCTTGGCACCTTCGGCGGTGGTCCAGGTTTGCACGTCGAGCTTGCGGTTGGTCGGCGCCTTGCCGTCCAGCTCCGCCAGGGATTGCAGTTTGTTGGCCGATTGAGCCTTGTCCAGCGCCTGGCTGGCAACGGACTCACTCGGGCGCAGGAAATACACGGCGCTCGCCGCGACCAGGGTCACGGCGATCAGGCCCGGCAGGATCAGGCGGCTGCTTTTGCGATCACTCATGAGCGGTCTCCTCAGGCAAAACATGGGCGACGCTCAGACGTTCGCGGGTGAAATAGGTGCGCGCGGCCTTCTGGATATCTTCCGGGGTCACGCTTTGCAGGTCGGCCAGTTCGGTGTCCATGAGTTTCCAGGACAGGCCCACGGTTTCCAGGGAGCCAATGGCCGTGGCCTGGCTGGTGATGGAATCGCGTTGGTACACCAGGCCGGCGATGACCTGGGCACGGATGCGTTCCAGTTCTTCGGCGGTCGGTGGCTTGGCCTTCAGCTCTTCCAGCAGGCGCCACAGGCCGGCTTCGGCTTGGGCAACGGTCTTTTTCTTCTGCTGGTTCGGGGTGGCCGAAAGGGTGAACAGGCTGTCGCCCCGGGTGTAGGCGTCGTAGTTGGTGGACGCAGCGGATACCAGCTCTTCGCCACGCTCCAGTTGCTCGGAGATCCGTGCGCTGTAGCCACCGTCCAGCAGGGCCGAGATCAGGCGCAGGGCCTGGACCGAACGCTTGTCTTCGGCGGTGGCCAGGCCAGGTACGTTGAAGCCCAGGATCACGCTCGGCAATTGGGTCTGCACATGCATCGTCAGCAGGCGCTCGCCGGGCTCGGCCAGCTCCATCGGAATCTTGGCGGGCGGTACGTCACGCTTGGGGATCGGGCCGAAGTAGCGCTGGGCGAGGTTTTTTACCTCGTCCGGGGTGACGTCGCCGACCACCACCAACGTGGCGTTGTTCGGTACATACCAGGACTGGTACCAGTGGCGCAGCTCCTCGACCTTCATGCGGTCGAGGTCGGCCATCCAGCCGATGGTCGGGGTGTGATAGCCGCTGGCCGGGAAGGCCATCGCCTTGAAGCGCTCGAAGGCCTTGGACATGGGATTGTCGTCGGTGCGCAGGCGGCGTTCTTCCTTGATCACCTCGATTTCGCGGCTGAACTCGTCGGCCGGCAGGCGCAGGCTGGCCATGCGGTCGGCTTCCAGTTCAAAGGCAACGCCCAGGCGGTCACGGGCCAGCACCTGGTAGTAGGCGGTGTAGTCATCACTGGTGAAGGCGTTTTCTTCGGCGCCCAAGTCACGCAGGATCAGCGAGGCTTCGCCGGGGCCGACCTTGGCGCTGCCCTTGAACATCATGTGCTCCAGGGCGTGGGACAAACCGGTCTGGCCCGGGGTTTCATAGCTCGAACCGACCTTGTACCAGACCTGGGAAACCACCACCGGCGCGCGATGGTCTTCGCGCACGACCACCTTGAGGCCGTTATCCAGGGTGAATTCATGGGTGGGTTGTGGGTCGGCAGCCAAGGCTGAAAGGGGCAGACAAACTGTGCTGAACAGCAGGCCTGCGGCGTGGCGGGCTAGAGCATTCATTCGTTTTTAAACCTGTTGGGCTGCCCGCTTGGTCTTAGCGTCGGCGGGCGAGGAGGTTAGGGCGTGTCATTCATCATTACCAGTGCCGCGCCGGAGCCTGCTAGTGTGCAGGGCAAGGCGCGAGGAGCGCAGTTTGGTTTTTCCAAATAAGCTCCGAGTAACGCAGCCCTGCACACTAGCAGGCCCGGCCCTTCGGGTTGTGCCTAAAAGTCAGCCAGGCTGCGTTGCAGGCCTTGGCAAGGAAAAGACATTCCCAGCGGCCTGCGCCTTGCCTGGCTGGCTTTTAGGCGACAACGCGGCACTGGTAATGATGAATGACACGCCCTAGGATACTGATCCGACTAAGGGACGGCCACTGCGGCTGTCTTGTTGAGGCCCTATTTAGGCCTTACAAAATGTTGCGCATGAACGAGCTGGCTAAAAAACAGTCTGTTACGCATCGAATTTTATTTACCGATGTGCCCCTTGGCGCGTCGCTACCTTGAGATAGCCGTCTCCATGTTTGGTTCCAACGACGACAAGAAGACCCCAGCTGCGGCTGGCGAGAAGAAAGGCCTGTTCGGATGGCTGCGCAAAAAGCCGCAGGAAACCGTCGCTGAACAGCCACAGGTTCAAGCTGAGCCGATCCCCGAGCCTATAGTAGAAGCCGAGCCCGTTGCCGAAGCGCCGGCGCCGGTGGTGTTGCCGATGGCTGAGCCGGTGTTGCAGCCGGTGGCCGAGGTGGAGCCTGAGCCCGAACACAAGCCGTGGCCTGAGCTGCCGGTGCCCGAAGAGGCTGTGGCGCTGGTTGAAGATGTGCAGGCCGAGCATGTGGTGCCGCCGATTCCGGTGACCGTTGAGCCGCAGCCGGTCGTTGTCGAAGCGCCCGCCCCCGTGCCTGCGCTAGTGGAGCCGGGGGTTGCCGCTCCCGCCGTCATCGAACCGCCCGTCGCCTCCACCGAAACCAGCAAGACCGGCTTCTTCGCCCGCCTCAAGCAAGGCCTGAGCAAGACCAGCGCCAGCATCGGCGAAGGCATGGCCAGCCTGTTCCTCGGCAAGAAAGTCATCGACGATGAGCTGCTGGAAGACATCGAAACCCGCCTGCTGACCGCTGACGTTGGCGTCGAAGCCACCGCTGTGATCATCCAGAGCCTGACTCAGAAAGTCGCACGCAAGCAGCTGACCGATGCCGACGCCCTCTACAAATCCTTGCAGGCCGAGCTGGCTGCGATGCTCAAACCCGTGGAAGCACCGTTGGTGATCACCCCGAACAAGCCGTTCGTGATCCTGGTCGTGGGTGTCAACGGCGCCGGCAAGACCACCACCATCGGCAAACTGGCCAAGAAGCTGCAGTCGGAAGGCAAGAAAGTCATGCTCGCCGCCGGTGACACCTTCCGCGCCGCTGCCGTCGAGCAATTGCAGGTCTGGGGGGAGCGCAACAAGATCCCGGTCATCGCCCAGCACACCGGTGCCGATTCCGCCTCGGTGATCTTCGACGCCGTGCAAGCCGCCAAGGCTCGTAACATCGACGTGCTGATCGCGGATACCGCCGGTCGCCTGCACACCAAAGACAACCTGATGGAAGAGCTGAAGAAAGTCCGCCGCGTGATCGGCAAGCTCGACGCAGACGCCCCGCACGAGGTGTTGCTGGTGCTGGACGCCGGTACCGGCCAGAACGCTATCAGCCAGGCCAAGCAATTCAACCAGACGGTCCAACTGACCGGCCTGGCCTTGACTAAGCTCGACGGCACGGCCAAGGGTGGCGTGATCTTCGCCCTGGCCAAGCAGTTCGGGTTGCCGATTCGTTATATCGGCGTCGGTGAAGGCATCGACGACCTGCGCACCTTTGAAGCCGAACCCTTTGTCCAGGCACTGTTTGCCGAGCGGGAGCGTTCATGATTCGATTCGAACAGGTCGGTAAACGCTATGCCAACGGGCATGTGGGCTTGCATGAGCTGAGCTTTCGAGTGCGTCGCGGCGAGTTCTTGTTTGTCACCGGTCACTCGGGGGCCGGCAAGAGTACGCTGTTGCGCCTGCTGCTGGCCATGGAACGCCCGACCACGGGCAAGTTGCTGCTGGCGGGCCAGGACCTGGCCACCATCAGCAATGCGCAGATCCCGTTCCTGCGCCGCCAGATCGGCGTGGTGTTCCAGAACCACCAGTTGCTGTTCGATCGCACGGTGTTCAACAACATTGCCCTGCCGTTGCAGATTCTTGGGCTGTCCAAGGCCGAAATCGTCAAGCGCGTGGATTCGGCCCTGGAGCGCGTGGCGCTGTCGGACAAGACCGACCTCTACCCCGGCGACCTGTCCACCGGCCAGCAACAGCGCGTCGGCATTGCCCGCGCCATCGTCCATCGCCCGGCCTTGCTGCTGGCGGACGAACCCACCGGTAACCTCGACCCGCGCCTGGCGGCCGAGATCATGGGCGTATTCGAAGACATCAACCGTCTGGGCACCAGCGTACTGATCGCCAGCCATGACCTGGCGCTGATCGCCCGCATGCGCCATCGCATGCTGACCCTGCAACGCGGTCGCCTGATCGGTGACGGGGAGGCTGGCGTATGAGTGCAACACGTAGCCCCAAGGTTTCCGAGCGCGTGGCGCCGAAACCGGCCGATCCGCAGCCGAAAAAGAAAAAACACGACGACGATGACGGCCCGGACTTCAGTACCCTGCTGCGCGCCTGGATCGAAAGCCATCGCGCCAGCCTGCTGGACAGCCTGCGTCGCCTGGGCAAGCAGCCGATCGGCAGCTTTTTTACCTGCCTGGTGATGGCCGTGGCCCTGAGCCTGCCGATGGGCTTGTCGCTGCTGCTTAATAATGTCGAGCGCCTGGGCGGTTCCTGGCAGCGTGCGGCACAGATTTCCCTGTACCTGAACCTGGATGCCAGCACCAAGGAAGGCGAAGCACTACGGGACGATATCAAGAACATGCCGGGCGTCGCGGACGCCGAGTACGTCAGCCGCGACCAGGCCCTTGAGGAGTTCCAGCAACAGTCCGGCCTGGGCGAGGCGCTGAAAGAGCTGCCGCAGAACCCGCTGCCGGGCGTGGTGCTGGTGACGCCGAATGAAGTCGACAAGGCGGGCCTTGAAGCCCTGCGACAAAAACTCGCAGAGATGCCGAAGGTGCAACAGGCGCAACTTGATCTAGTCTGGGTGGAGCGCCTGGCGGCGATCCTCAAGCTGGGCGACCGCTTTGTATTCGGCCTGACGGTGCTGTTGGTGTCTGCATTACTTTTGGTGATAGGTAATACCATTCGTCTTCATATTGAAAACCGTCGCACCGAGATAGAAGTGATTAAACTGGTCGGCGGCACGGACAGCTATGTGCGTCGGCCTTTTCTGTACATGGGCGCGCTTTATGGCCTGGGTGCGGGGATTTTGTCCTGGGGCGTGCTGGCATTCGGCCTGAACTGGCTGAACGACGCGGTTGTCGGGCTTGCCGGCTTGTACGGCAGCGATTTTGCCCTGGCCGGGGTGCCGGTTGCCGATGGTCTGTCGCTCTTGCTTGGCGCGGTATTGTTGGGTTATATCGGTGCCTGGATTGCGGTCGCACGGCATTTACGCGAGCTGGCACCGAAGTAGTTAATGTCAGGGTAATGTGGTTTCGTTTGTATTGACCGTATCAGTGGTTTAGGGAACTTGTCCTACGGTTCCCGGTCAATTTTCGCAGTGCTGAACTGCACGAGTTATGTGAGTCGGAGGTTTTTTCGTATGACCACTTCTTTGCAACCTGCTTATGCCTTGGTCCCGGGTGCGAACCTGGAAGCCTATGTGCACACGGTCAACAGCATTCCATTGCTGACGCCCGAGCAGGAGCGTGAACTGGCCGAGAGTCTCTACTATGAGCAGGATTTGGGGGCGGCTCGGCAGATGGTGCTCGCCCACCTGCGTTTTGTCGTACATATCGCCCGTAGCTATAGCGGCTACGGCCTGGCCCAGGCTGACCTGATCCAGGAAGGCAACGTCGGCCTGATGAAGGCTGTAAAGCGCTTCAACCCTGAGATGGGCGTGCGCCTGGTGTCGTTTGCCGTGCACTGGATCAAGGCGGAAATCCACGAGTTCATCCTGCGCAACTGGCGCATCGTGAAAGTCGCGACCACCAAGGCCCAGCGCAAGCTGTTCTTCAACCTGCGCAGCCAGAAAAAACGCCTGGCGTGGCTGAACAACGAGGAAGTCCACCGCGTGGCCGAAAGCCTCGGCGTGGAGCCCCGTGAAGTGCGCGAGATGGAAAGCCGCCTGACCGGCCATGACATGGCCTTCGACCCGGCCGCCGAAGCGGACGACGACAGCGCTTTCCAATCGCCGGCCAATTACCTGGAAGACCACCGGTACGACCCGGCGCGTCAACTGGAAGACGCCGACTGGAGCGACAACTCCAACCACAACCTGCACGAAGCGCTGGAAGTGCTGGACGACCGCAGCCGTGACATCCTCTACCAGCGCTGGCTGGCGGAAGAAAAAGCCACGCTGCACGACCTGGCGCAGAAGTACAACGTGTCGGCCGAGCGCATTCGCCAGCTTGAGAAAAGCGCGATGAACAAGCTGAAGTTGTCGATCGCCGCCTGAACATGTGGGAGGGGGTAAGCCCCTCCCACATTTGTTTTGTGTTGTATCAGTCGGACCAAGGCGCTTTGCGGGAATTGTTCAGTTCCACCAAGTAACCCTCTCCGCCCAGCTGGCTCATCTGCTGGCGAATCCAGGCTGCCCGTCGCGCCACATACGCGGTCGGATGGCTGGCACTCCACACCCGTGGATTAGGCAACACCGCCGCCAGGTAGCTGGCCTGCTGCCGTGATAACCCCTTGGCACTTACGCCAAAGTGATGTCGCGCCGCCGCTTGCGCGCCAAACACGCCTTCATCCCATTCCACGCTGTTGAGGTACACCTCAAGAATCCGCTGCTTGGGCCACAACACCTCGATCAGCCCGGTAAACCAGGCTTCCAGGCCTTTGCGCAAATAACTGCGACCCGCCCACAGGAACAGGTTTTTCGACACCTGCTGGCTCAGCGTGCTCGCGCCCCGGATCGAACCGCCGCGCTCGTTGTGCAGGAGCGCTGCCTGGATCGCGCCGAAATCAAAGCCCCAATGCTGCGGGAAGCGTTGGTCTTCACCGGCCATCACCGCCACTTTCAGGTCGTCGGAGAGCTCGTCCCACGGCACCCAGGTGCGTTGCAGGTCAATGGGTTCGCCGTCGAACCAGGATTCGACCTTTCGCTCCACCATCAGCGCGGTGAAGGGCGGCGGGACGACACGGAACAGCAGCACCAGCAGAACACTGCCGATGGCAAACCATTTCACGACGTTGAGAAGGCGTTTGAAGAGGACACGCAGCATAGAGATGGCTTGGCCGAACCCGTTGAGCGGGCCATTATACAGACCCTGTCCAATGAGTCTGACTGGAGTTCCTCATGCTGCGTAGCTTTCTGATGCTGGCTGCCTTTTTCGGCTTCACCGGTGTCGCCCTCGGTGCGTTCGCCGCCCATGGCCTGAAAAGCCGCCTCAGCGCCGAGTACCTGGCGATCTTTCACACCGGCGTGACTTATCAGTTGGTGCACACCCTGGCGCTGTTCGGCGTGGCGTTGCTGGCCGCGCACCTGCCGGGCCGGCTGGTAACGTGGGCTGGCATCTCGTTCGTAGTCGGGATCCTGTTGTTCTCCGGCAGCTTGTATGTGCTGACCATGACCGGCATCAGCAAGCTCGGCATCATCACGCCGTTCGGGGGCCTGGCCTTCCTGTCTGGCTGGTTCCTGTTGGGGCTGGCAGCATGGCGCTTGCAACTGTGACCGCTTGACGCTTGAAGCTGACCTTCAGGTCCCAATCGCGCTAGAATGCTGGCCCCTAAAAACGATGGCGGCCCCTGGTATGCGCATTCAGTTGAACGGCGAATCCCTTGAACTGCCCGACGGTGAAACCGTTGCGGCCCTGCTGACCCGCCTGGACCTGACCGGGCGTCGCGTCGCAGTGGAACTCAACCTGGATATCGTCCCGCGTAGCCAGCACGCCGAGACCACGCTCACCGAGGGTGACCAGGTCGAGGTGGTCCACGCCATCGGCGGCGGCTAGTCCCGCGCGTTTATGTAGCCCCGGATTCTGCAGAACCTCACCCCATTTCGAGGATTTCCCATGAGCATCGTTCGCAACGACAAGCCCTTCGTCCTGGCCGGTCGTACCTACCAGTCCCGTCTGCTGGTCGGCACCGGCAAGTACCGCGACATGGAAGAAACCCGCCAGGCCATCGAAGCCTCGGGCGCCGAGATCGTGACCTTCGCCGTGCGCCGCACCAACCTCGGCCAGATCGAGGGCGAGCCGAACCTGCTCGACGTGCTGTCGCCGGATCGCTACACCTTCCTGCCGAACACCGCCGGTTGCTACGACGCTATCGAAGCCGTGCGTACCTGCCGCCTGGCCCGTGAACTGCTCGACGGCCACAACCTGGTCAAGCTGGAAGTGCTGGCTGACCAGAAAACCCTGTTCCCCAACGTGATCGAAACCCTCAAGGCCGCCGAAACCCTGGTCAAGGAAGGTTTTGACGTGATGGTCTACACCAGCGATGACCCGATCATCGCCCGCCAACTGGCCGAAATCGGCTGTATCGCCGTGATGCCGCTGGCCGGCCTGATCGGTTCCGGGCTGGGTATCTGCAATCCGTACAACCTGCAGATAATCCTCGAAGAAGCCAAGATCCCGGTCTTGGTGGACGCCGGTGTCGGTACCGCCTCCGACGCCACCATCGCCATGGAACTGGGCTGTGACGCGGTGCTGATGAACTCGGCCATCGCTCACGCCCAGCACCCGGTGCTGATGGCCGAAGCCATGAAACACGCCATCGTCGCCGGCCGCCTGGCCTACCTTGCCGGGCGCATGCCAAAAAAACTCTACGCCAGCGCCTCTTCGCCGCTGGATGGTCTGATCAAGTAAGAGCCATTGATGACTGAATCAAACGAAACGCCGAACACCGTGGAAGAAGGCGACGAGTCCAAGCACCGCCGCATCAAGAGTTTTGTGATGCGCGCCGGCCGCATGACCGAGGGCCAGCAAAAGGGCCTGGAGCAAGGTACGCCGCTGTTCGTCCTGCCCCTGGCCGATGCGCCGGTGGACTATGACCAGGTGTTCGGCCGTTCGGCCCCGCGTTCCCTGGAAATCGGTTTCGGCATGGGCCACTCCCTGCTGGAAATGGCCGCGGCCTCGCCGGAACAGGATTTCATCGGCGTGGAAGTCCACCGCCCAGGTGTCGGTGCGCTGCTTAATGGCGTGCTGACACAAGGCCTGACCAACCTGCGGGTCTATGACTGCGACGCGATCGAAGTGCTCAACCGATGCATCGCCGACAACAGCCTCGACCGCCTGATGCTGTTCTTCCCCGACCCATGGCACAAGAGCCGTCACCACAAGCGCCGCATCGTCCAGGCCTCCTTCGCGGAACTGGTGCGCAGCAAGCTGAAAGTCGGCGGTGTCCTGCATATGGCTACCGACTGGGAACCCTATGCCGAATACATGCTGGAAGTGATGGACGTTGCCCCTGGCTACCGCAACCTGGCGCAAGACGGCAAATGCGTACCACGCCCGGCCGAACGCCCGATCACCAAGTTCGAGCGGCGTGGTGAGCGGCTGGGGCATGGGGTTTGGGATTTGAAGTTCGAGAAAGTCGACTGACAAGTCCCTGGCTTGGAATGCAGTAAAAAATGTGGGAGCGGGCTTGCCCCCTCCCACAGTTGTTTTGTGTTGGATTTGAGGTCAGCGGCGATCGGCGACGACGCCAATCAACACCAGCACCACCACCAGCACCGGCGCCAGGCTGTAGTTATTGAACTGGCTCAATCCCCGCACAATCCACGGCGTCGCATAGATCAGCGCCGCACCGCTGCCGATCATGCACAGCAGGGCCATCAACGGTACGCGCAACGCGCCGGCAACGCTGCCCAGGCGTGCTTCGACCCAGCCCTTGATGTCGGCGCCAAACAGCACCAGCAAACAGCCCACAAGGGCCAGGGAGATTTCCGACAGGTTGCTGCGGCTCCAGCGGGATACCGTGGCGAGCAGGTCGAGTACCAGATCCATTCGATTTCCTTAGAGCGATCAGCTCAAAAACTTCTGCAACAGGTCATTGAGAAAGAGTTGCCCGCGATCGGTGGCCGCCAGGCGTGACGGTTCGACCTGCATTAAGCCACTTTGTTCTGCCTCGCGCCGCGCCTCGTCGAGGCTCGCCAGGTCGAGGCCGGTGCGTTCGGCGTAGAGCGTGGCGTCGACGCCCTCGGTGAGGCGCAGGGCGTTCATCAGGAACTCGAACGGCAACTCTTCGTTGGTCAGCTCCTTCGCCCCGGCCTGGAAGCTTTTGGCCGGGTTGAGGTAGTCCTTCGGCGCGCGGGTCTTCCAGGTGCGCACAATGCGCCCGTCCGGATGGCTGAGCTTGCCGTGGGCCCCGGCGCCGATGCCGATAAAGTCGCCGAAGCTCCAGTAGTTGAGGTTATGTCGCGCCGGGCGCCCGGGCTGGGCGTAGGCCGACACTTCGTATTGTGCGTAACCGTGTTCGGCCAGCAGCGCCTGGCCGGCTTCCTGGATGTCCCACAGGGTGTCGTCTTCCGGCAGCGCGGGCGGCTGGTTCCAGAACACGGTGTTGGGTTCCAGGGTCAACTGGTACCAGGACAGGTGTGTGGGTTTGAGCGCGATGGCCTGGCGCAGGTCGCTCAACGCATCGTCCAGGGACTGGTCGGGCAAGCCGTGCATCAGGTCCAAGTTGAAGTTGTCGAACCCGGCCTGGCGCGCCATCCCGGCGGCGCGTACGGCTTCGTCGCCGTTGTGGATGCGGCCCAGGGCCTCAAGCTTTGCCTGCTGGAAGCTCTGGATGCCGATGGACAGCCGGTTGATCCCCAGCGCGCGGTAGGCGACGAACTTCTCTTGCTCGAACGTGCCGGGGTTGGCTTCCAGGGTGATCTCGATGTCGCCGGCAAACGGGATGCGTGCTTCCACGCCTTTGAGCAATCGGCCCAGCGCCGCAGCGCTGAACAGGCTTGGCGTGCCGCCGCCGAAGAAGATCGAACTCAGTTCGCGCCCATACACCGCGTGCAGGTCCTGATCGAGGTCGGCCAGCAAGGCGTCCACATACTCTTCTTCCGGCAGCACCTTGCTGGCGGTGTGGGAGTTGAAGTCGCAGTAAGGGCATTTGCGCACGCACCACGGGATGTGGATGTACAGCGCCAGGGGCGGCAGCACCGGCAGCGCCGCCCGAGGTGTTTGCGCGCCACCGTGGATCAGCGGCTGCGCGGAGGTGTTCCGGGTCATTTCAAGCCCAGGCGCTGGCGCAGCAAATCCATTGCGCGGGCACGGTGGCTGATCTGGTTCTTGTCGGCCGGGCTCAATTCGGCACTGGAGACATTGCGCTCCGGCACCCAGAACAGCGGGTCATAGCCAAAACCGTGCTCACCGCTGGCCGCGTGCAGGATGCGCCCGTGCCACAGGCCTTCGCAGAGGATCGGCAGCGGGTCATCGGCATGCCGTACCAAGGCCAGCACACAGACGAACTGCGCGCCGCGCATCGCGTCCGGCACGTCCTTGAGCGCGTCCAGCAGCTTGGCGTTGTTGGCCGCATCGCCCTTGCCATCGGCATAACGCGCCGAGTAGATACCCGGCGCGCCGCCGAGGAAGTCCACCGCCAGGCCAGAGTCGTCCGCCAGCGCCGGAAGGCCCGAGATGCGTGCGGCATTGCGCGCCTTGAGGATGGCGTTCTCGACGAACGACAGGCCGGTCTCTTCCGGCTCCACCTGGCTGAACTCGCCGATGGAGCGCAGCTGCACGGATTCGCCGAGCATGGCCTGGAGTTCTTTGAGCTTGCCGGCGTTATGGCTGGCCAATACGAGTTGAGTAAGGTTCATCATTCCGCCGGAAACAGTTCCTGGTTGAATTGGAAGCTATGGGCTTTGCCGCCGGTTTCCACATTGATGGTAAACGTCTTGTATTCCCGCTGCGTCACGGAGTACGGCGCGAGGTAATTGATCCCGCCTTTCTCGTCGATTTGCTTGAACGTCAGGATCTCGCTCTTGCCGCCCAGGTCCTTGATGGTGCCTGTCACCTGCGCTGCCACCGGGGTTACGCCCTTGATCACGGTCACATTGATCAAGCCCTTCTCCTTGCTGCGCACCACGCCGACTTTCTGGGCGGTTTCCGGCTGCAGGAAGCTGGAGGTGAAGGTGTTGTAATGAACGGTGATATCACCGAAGTCTTTCTTGCGATTAGCGTCGATAGTGTCCGCCGCCATGGCGCTGGCGCCCAGGCATGCAGTCAGTAGAAAAATAGCCAAGCGACTCATGATCGTCCCTCTTGAAAATGATTAGACGGCAATCTTGTGATCCGTCAGGCCAGGGCTGCTGACCCGATAGATACCAATTTCGCCCAACAGATTGGGCCATAGCTTGCTTGCCCAGCCGTGACGATGCTGTTGATCGACGGCCAGGCGGTTGATCACCTTGGCTTCACGCTCGCCACACAGGGCTTCGAAGTCTTCGAAGGTGCAGAAGTGGATGTTCGGCGTGTTGTACCAGGTGTACGGCAGGAAATCCGAGACTGGCATGCGGCCCTTGGTCGCCAGGTACCAGCGGCAGCGCCAGTGCCCGAAGTTGGGGAAGGTGATGATGCACTGGCGACCCACGCGCAGCATTTCGTCGAGGATGCGGTCCGGGTAGTGCACCGCTTGCAGGGCCTGGGTCATCACCACGATATCGAAGCTGTTGCTGGCGAAGTTGCCCAGGCCCTTGTCCAGGTCCTGCTCGATCACGTTGATGCCCTTGGCCACGCACTGGGCGATGTTGTCCGGGTCGTTTTCCAGGCCGTAGCCGGTGACTTGCTTGTTGTCGCGCAGCCAGCTCAGCAGTTCGCCATCGCCGCAGCCCAGGTCGAGCACGCGGCTGCCGGCGGGGATCCAGTCTTGGATGATGTCCAGGTCGGCTCTCATGGCGTTCTCACAAAGTAATGCGGTTCATGTAGTTGCTGAAAGCCTGGAGGTAGCGCGGGATCGGAATCAGGAAGGCGTCATGGCCTTGCGGTGCATCGATCTCCAGGTAGCAGACGTCTTTCTTGGCCGCCATCAGCGCATCCACCAGCTCTCGGGAGCGGGCCGGCGAGAAGCGCCAGTCGGTGGTAAACGACATGACGCAGAACTTGGCCGTGGCGCCCTCGAAGGTTTTCGCCAGGTCATCGTCGTGGTTGGCTGCCGGGTCGAAGTAGTCCAGGGCCTTGGTCATCAGCAGGTAGGTGTTGGCGTCGAAACGCCCGGAGAACTCCTCGCCCTGATAACGCAGGTAGCTTTCCACCTGGAACTCGACGCTGTGGAAGTCGTAGTTGAGCTTCTCGCTCTTGAGGCCACGGCCGAATTTCTCGCCCATGGAGTCATCGGACAGGTAGGTGATGTGCCCGACCATTCGCGCCAGCATCAAGCCGCGCTTGGGGATCACACCGGCTTCCTGGAACGAACCGCCGTGGAACTCGGGATCGGTGAGGATGGCCTGGCGCGCCACTTCGTTGAAGGCGATGTTCTGCGCCGACAATTTGGGCGCCGAGGCGATGGCCAGGCAATGGCGCACGCGATCCGGATACGTGATGGTCCATTGCAGGGCCTGCATGCCGCCCAGGCTGCCGCCGATCACCGCGGCCCATTGCCGGATACCCAGCAGGTCGGCGAGGCGCGCCTGGCTGTGCACCCAGTCTTCCACGGTGAGTACGGGGAAGTCGGCGCCGAACGGCCTGCCGGTTTCCGGGTTGAGGCTGCTGGGGCCGGTGGAGCCATTGCAGCCGCCGAGGTTGTTCAGGCTGACGACAAAGAACTTGTTGGTGTCGATGGGCTTGCCGGGGCCGATGCAACTGTCCCACCAGCCAGGCTTGCGCTCGTCAACGCTGTGGAAACCAGCGGCGTGATGATGACCGGAGAGGGCGTGGCAGATCAGCACGGCATTGCTCGCCGTGGCGTTCAGTTGGCCGTAGGTTTCATAAATCAGGTCATAGGCAGGCAGCGAACGACCACAGGCCAGGGCCAGTGGTTCGCTGAAGTGCGCCACTTGGGGCACGACCAGTCCAACAGAATCGGGGGGGAAGGCAGTTGGCATCGACCCTGCTCTCGTTTAAATGAGGCGTAAGTCTAAAGACCGATGCACCCAGCGGCAAGCAAAGGCCAAATGTGGGAGGGAGCAAGTCGAATCGTCGCCCCGCCCCTCCTGCATTTGCTCCGCCTGTCAGATCAGTCCGAACAGTTCCTTGGGCATGTTCGCGAAGTCAGCCAGGTACGGGATGCCCCAGCCTTGTATCAGTTGGATCGCGATAAACGCGAAGATCGGCGAAATATCCAGGCCGCCCAGGTTGGGCACCCAGCGGCGGAACGGCGCGAGCACCGGCTCGGTGATCTGAGACACCAGCTCGGCACCTGGGCTGCGGCTACCCGGCGCGACCCAGGACAGGATCACGCTGATGATCATCGACCAGAAGATGATCTTCAAAAACAACGAGAAGATCCCGATCAGTGCCCATGGCAACAGCAGCACGGTGTAAGGCAGGTAGCCCTTGAGCATCAAGACCAGCACGAACAGCAGGATCTGCAGCAGCAGCGCCAGCACCAGCGACGACATGTCCAGGCCGAACATGCTCGGGACCACTCGACGCAGGGGCTTGAGCAGCGGTTGGGTGGCCTTCACCACGAATTGGCACAGCGGGTTGTAGAAGTTCGCCCGCACCAGTTGCAGGATAAAACGCATCAGCACGATCAGCAGGTACAGGCTGCCCAAGGTCTGGATGATGAAGATGACGGCGTCATTGAGTCCAAGCATCATTTATTCCTTTGTAGGGGGACGACTATTTGCCCAGCTGCTCGGCCATTTCAGCCGAACGATGTGCTGCGGCACCCAGTGCTTTTTCCACCAGGGCTTCAAAGCCCCCGGCCTGGAACGATTCGATGGCAGCCTGCGTGGTGCCGCCGGGGGAGGTGACGCGACGGCGCAACTCGGCAGCGTCCACTTCACTGGAGACAGCCATTTTCGCGGCGCCCAGGGCGGTTTGCTCGGCCAGTTGCTCGGCGACTTGCTGTGGCAGGCCCAGTTTCACGCCGGCGGCGGTCATGGCCTCGATCAGCAGGAAGAAGTAAGCCGGGCCGCTGCCCGACACGGCGGTGACCGCGTCCAGTTGCTGCTCCTGTTCCAGCCACAGGGCGATGCCCACGGCGGACAGCAGTTCCTGGGCCTGGTCACGTTGCTCGGCGGTCACCTCGTGGGTGGCGTACAAACCGCTCACACCCTGGCGCAGCAGCGCCGGGGTGTTGGGCATGCAACGCACGATCGGTTGCGCGCCGAGCCAGTTGTTCATGCTGGCGCAGGTGATACCGGCGGCGATCGACACCACCAGTTGGTGTGGCTGAAGGCTTGGGCGCAGGCTTTCGCACACGGCCTTCATGGCCTGTGGCTTGACCGCCAGTACGATCACATCGACACCTTGGATGGCTTCGGCGTTATCGGCGAAGGTTTCGATACCGTGCTCGGCGCTGACGCGGGCACGGGTCTCGGCGCCCGGATCGCTGGCGCGGATCTGCGCCGCTTCCAGGCCCTTGGCCCGCAGGCCGCCGATCAGGCTGGCCGCCATGTTGCCGGCGCCGATAAAGGCAATACGCGTGTTGCTCATGACAGGTCCTTACTTAGATGGATGTCAGCCATTTCATGGCTGGCCGTAGTCGCGGGCGCCAAACAGGGCGGTACCGATCCGCACCCAGGTGGCGCCTTGGGCGATGGCCGACTCAAGGTCGTGGCTCATGCCCATGGAAAGTGTGTCGAGCGGCAGGTTCAGGTTGTTTTGCAGGTCGCGCACGCTGGAAAACGCGGCGTCTTGTTCGGCCCGATCGTCCGTCGGCTCGGGAATCGCCATCAAGCCCCGCAGCTTCAAGCGCGGCAGGGCGCTGATGGCGTTGGCCAGGGCCGGCAGGTCGGCGGGGGTGCAGCCGGACTTGCTGGCCTCGCCACTGACATTGACCTGGATGCAGATATTCAGCGCAGGCAGGTCCACCGGGCGTTGCTCGGACAGGCGTTGTGCAATTTTGAGACGGTCCACGGAATGCACCCAAGCGAAATTCTCGGCGATGGCGCGAGTCTTGTTCGATTGAATGGGGCCGATGAAGTGCCAACTCAAGGGCAGGTCGGTTAATTCGGCCTGCTTGCCCAGGGCCTCCTGCAGATAGTTTTCGCCAAAATCACGCATCCCGGCGGCATAGGCTTCACGCACGGCTTGGGCGGGTTTGGTCTTGCTCACGGCCAGCAGGTGGATGCTGTTTGCGTCACGTTGCACGGCGTCGGCTGCGGCGCGGATGCGCTGGCTAACCTGGCCGATGTTGTCTGCTATCGTCGACATTCAAGATGCGCCCGTGGATATGGAGTCCGCGGCATTCTACTGGAAATGGAAAGCCCTATGGATATCACTGAATTACTGCAGGCCGGCGTGCGTCGCGGCGCTTCCGACCTGCATCTGTCGGCCGGTATGGCGCCTATGCTGCGTATTGATGGTGAGGTCTGGCCGTTGGATTGGCCGGTGCTTTCACCCCCGCAAGTAGCGGATTTATTGAGCCCGTTGCTCAACCGCTACCAAAAAAAGGATTTCGAAACATCTCTTGAAACGGATTTTGCCTTCGAGTTGCCGGGCGTGGCGCGGTTCCGGGCGAACGTATTCCAGCAGGATCGCGGCATGGGCGCGGTGTTTCGCACCATCCCGGCCGAGGTCCAGAGCCTGGAAAACCTCGGCCTGGGGGAAGTGTTCCAGCGTATCGCCCAGCTTGCGCGCGGCCTGGTGCTGGTGACGGGCCCCACCGGCTCCGGCAAGTCCACTACCCTGGCGGCGATGATCGATTACCTCAACCAGCATCGGCGCCAGCACATCCTCACGCTGGAAGACCCCATCGAGTTTATCCACACGCCGAAAACCGCCCTGATCAACCAGCGCCAGGTGCATCGAGATACCCATAGTTTCTCGCTGGCCTTGCGTTCGGCGCTGCGCGAAGACCCCGACGTGATCCTGGTGGGCGAACTGCGCGACCTGGAAACCATCCGCCTGGCCCTGACGGCGGCTGAGACCGGGCATCTGGTATTTGGCACCCTGCACACCACCTCGGCGGCAAAGACCGTGGACAGGCTGGTGGACGTGTTCCCGGCGGGGGAAAAGGCCATGGTCCGCTCGATGCTGTCGGAGTCGTTGCAGGCGGTGGTGTCCCAGGTGCTGGTCAAGAAGGTTGGCGGCGGGCGGGTGGCGGCCCATGAAATCATGCTGGGCACGCCGGCTATTCGTAACTTGATCCGCGAAGACAAGGTGGCGCAGATGGTCTCGGCGATTCAGACCGGCGGCGCGTTGGGCATGAAGACGTTGGATATGAGCTTGAAGGCGTTGGTCACGGAAGGCGTGATCAGCCGGGAAGAGGCGCGGGAGAAGGCGAGGGTGCCTGGGGATATCTGAGGGGTGTGGACGACACACATCAAATGTGGGAGGGGGCTTGCTCCCCTCCCACATGTACTACTGCATTCCAGCTTCAGATCAGCGTTGTACTACCCGCAAGGTATTCTGCTCTTTCGGCAGAACCCGCTTGGCAATCACGTAGTTCTTGTCCCAGAACGGCTTTTTCAGAGTGTCGATGCTGACCGACTTGCCACGGCGCGGTGCGTGGATGAAGCGGTCGTTGCCCAGGTAGATGGCTACGTGGTTCACCTGGCGGCTCTTCAGTTTGAAGAACAACAGGTCACCCGGTTTCAGGTCCTTGCGCTCAACCTTCTGCCCATGACCGGCGGCCATGGCGTTGGAGGTGCGCGGCAGATCCACGGCCGCTACGTCGTTAAACGCATATTTCACCAGGCCGCTGCAGTCGAACCCTTTACTTGGGCTGCTGCCGCCCCAACGATAAGGAGTACCGAGCACGTTTACGGCGCGGCTGAGGACGGTGCTGCTTTGCCTGGTGTTGACTGCCATCAGGCCTGGAACTGCTTTACCGTGGGCCTTGCTCAGTTGAGTCGGGCGGCTGACGGTCGGCTTTGCCGATTTGGCAGTGCTGGGCGCGCTGTGGACTTTAGGGGTGAAACCGTTGACGTTCGGAAGTCGTTGCTCACGATTGGTGGCGTGGGCGGCCAGTGGCATTAATAGGCAAATGGTTAGCCATGTCTTTAAAAATGGTCGCATTAGGCGTGGCTCTTATGGGTTTGCGCGCAACTTTATAACAGCTTTTTGTGTCGTTCTCAGGCCGTTTGTCGACTGAACCTTGGGGTCAAACTCAGGAAAAACGCGACGATTCGCCGCGATTGTCCTACACAAGTCAGGTGGCATAAGGCTTTCAGGGGAGGGAAGATACCATTTGCCGTACGTCGGGCGCCTGTAAAAAAGTCACAAAGAAAGTGAAAAAATTTATCTATCGAAGCAAAAGAGGTACTCCATGAACACCTATCAACAGGTTGGTCCGCAGCAAGACACCCACAGCAAGGTGATCGGTTACCTGCTCTGGATTTTCGGGTTTACCGGGGCCCATCGTTTCTATTACGGCAAACCGGTCACTGGAACGATCTGGTTTTTCACCCTCGGCTTGCTGGGGATCGGCTGGCTGATCGACCTGTTCCTGATTCCGGCCATGGACCGTGAAGCGGACCTGCGTTTTACCGCTGGGCCTATCGAATACAACGTGGCATGGATTCTGTTGGCGTTTCTGGGGGTGTTCGGCGTGCACCGCATGTACCAGGGCAAATGGATCACCGGCCTGATCTACCTGCTGACCGGCGGCTTGTTCCTGGTGGGAGTGCTGTATGACTTCTGGACCTTGAATACCCAGGTTTCGATCCGCAATGCCGAGCGCAACGGCGGCCGGTAGATCATAAATAACCTGTAGGAGCGAGCTTGCTCGCGAAGAACGTTAACGATAACGCAGCGCTATCAGGTAGCCCGCATTGTCTATTCGTTCTTCGCGAGCAAGCTCGCTCCTACAGGTTTTAGTGGCTCAAGCCTGATAGCTGATGCGCCCGTCCACCAAGGTGTAGCGCACGCTCGCCGGCAGGCTATGGCCGATGAACGGGCAGTTTTCACCCTTGGACAGCCAGTGCTCGCCCGCAACCGTGGAGCCGGCCGGATCAAACAGCACTAGATCTGCCGCCGCCCCCACCGCCAGCTTGCCCGCCGGCAGGCGCAAGGCCTCGGCCGGGCCTGCGCTCAGGCGCGCCAGCAGTGTCGGCAGGTCCAGCAAACCGTCTTCCACCAACGTCATCGCCAGCGGCAGCAACAGCTCCACGCTGCTGATGCCCGGCTCCGTCGCGCCGAACGGCGCCAGCTTGGCATCGCGCTCATGGGGCTGGTGGTGGCTGGAAATCGCCGAGATCACCCCCGATTTCACTGCCGCACGCAAACCGTCACGATCGGCCAGTGTGCGCAGCGGCGGTTGCACGTGGTAAAGGCTGGAGAAGTCGATCAGCGCCTCATCCGTCAGCAGCAACTGATACAACGCCACGTCTGCCGTCACCGGCAGGCCACGGGCCTGGGCCTGGGCGATCAGGGCCACGCCCCGGGCGCTGGTCAGTTGGCTGAAGTGCGCACGCACGCCGCTTTGTTCCACCAGCAGCAGGTCACGGGCCAGGGCTACGGTTTCAGCGGTTTCCGGAATGCCCGGCAAGCCGAGGAAGCTGGCGACCGCACCTTCATGGGCCAGGCCGCCTTCGGCCAGGTCGCGGTCCTGGGAGTGGAAGATCACCGTCAAGTCGAAGGTGGCCGCGTATTCCAGGGCGCGGCACAGGGTGCGGGTGCTGCGGAAACTCTCCAGGCCGTTGCCGAACGCCACGCAACCGGCATCGCGCAGGGCGATCAGTTCGGCGAGTTGTTCGCCTTCCAGGCCTTTGCTCAGGGCGCCGATGGGGAACACTTTGCAATTGCCGGCCTCACGGGCACGGTCGAGGATCAGCTCGGTCACGGCCGACGTGTCGAGCACCGGCTTGGTGTGCGGTGGGCAGCACAGGCTGGTGACGCCACCGGCTGCGGCCGCGCGGGTCTCGCTGGTGATATTGCCTTTGCGGCTGAAGCCCGGCTCGCGCAGGGCGACGTTCAGGTCCACCAGGCCGGGCGCGGCCACCAGGCCTTTGGCATCGATGGTCTCGCTGGGGCTGAAAGCACCGGGCGCGGCGCCGATGGCGATGATCCGGCCGGCCTCCAGGTGCAGATCGGTAACCTGATCCAGGCCACTGGCCGGATCGATGACTCGGGCGCCGAGAATGCTGAGCTTCACTGGGCCTTCTCCTGCTCGAATTGACGTTGCGCGGTTTGTCCGCTCATGGCCATGGACAACACCGCCATGCGCACGGCGATGCCATACGTGACCTGGTTGAGAATCACCGACTGGCTGCCGTCGGCCACCGCCGACTCAATCTCCACGCCTCGGTTGATCGGCCCCGGGTGCATCACGATGGCGTCCGGCTTGGCGCCGGCCAGGCGTGCGGTGGTCAGGCCGAACAGGCGGTAGAACTCGCCTTCGCTCGGCAGCAGGCCACCCGACATGCGTTCGCGTTGCAGGCGCAGCATGATTACCACGTCCACATCCTTGAGGCCTTCGGTCATGTCGGTGTAGACCTTCACGCCGTATTGCTCGATGCCGATGGGCAAGAGGGTTTTCGGTGCGATCACGCGGATGTCCGGGCAACCCAGGGTTTTCAGGGCCAGCATGTTCGAGCGTGCCACCCGTGAGTGCAGGATGTCGCCGACGATGGCCACCGAGAGGTTTTCGAAGCTGCCCTTGTGCCGACGTATGGTGAGCATGTCGAGCATGCCCTGGGTCGGGTGGGCGTGACGGCCGTCGCCGCCGTTGATGATCGCCACCTGCGGGCACACGTGCTCGGCAATGAAGTGGGCGGCACCGGAGTCGCCGTGGCGCACCACGAACATGTCGGCGGCCATCGCTTCCAGGTTGCGCAGGGTGTCGAGCAGGGTCTCGCCCTTGCTCGCCGACGAGGTGGACACGTTCAGCGTGATCACGTCGGCCGACAGCCGTTGGGCCGCCAGTTCAAAGGTGGTCCGTGTACGGGTGGAGTTCTCGAAGAACACGTTGCAGATGGTCTTGCCGCGCAGCAACGGGACTTTCTTCACCGCCCGGCCGCCAACCTCGAGGAACGAGTCGGCGGTGTCGAGGATTTCGGTGAGCAGTTCGCGGGGCAAACCGTCGAGGGACAAGAAGTGTTGCAACTGGCCCTGAGCATTGAGCTGCAGCGGGCGCTTGGCATCTAGAGGCGTCATCGCGGGGACTCTTTACAAGGCGGTTTAAAGGGCAAGGTCTTGCAGTTCGAGTTCGAGCGGCGTGGGACCGGACAATTTTACTCGCTGGCTGGCCTCAAGGGACAGCGTGGCGCCAACCACGTCCGGGCTGATGGGCAGTTCGCCTGCGTCCAGGTCCAGCAGGCAGACCAGGGTGATGCTGGCCGGGCGCCCGTAATCGAACAATTCATTCATGGCGGCGCGGATGGTACGGCCGCTCATCAGCACATCGTCGATCAGCACCAGGTGCTGGCCTTCAATCTCGAACGGCAGGGCAGACGGGCGCACTTGCGGGTGCAGGCCGTTCTGGCTGAAGTCGTCGCGGTAGAAGGACACGTCCAGGGTACCCAAGGGTGAGTCGCTGCCCAGTTCGTCCAGCAACGCTTGGGCGACCCACACACCGCCGGTGCGAATACCGATAAAGCGCGGTTCGCTGATGCCACGGTGTTCCAGGTGCGTCTTGAGGCTAACCGCCATCTGGCGGATCAGTTCGGCGGGGTTTGGCAGGCTCATGGTGGCTCCTTCAAGGCAGGCGATAGTGTGTAGGAGCGAGCTTGCTCGCGAAGAACTCACAGGCACCGTGTTCATCCAGGTTTCATGCGTTATCGTTGACGTTTTTCGCGAGCAAGCTCGCTCCTACAAAAAGCGACAGGCAGGCCGCGTCAGTCAGGATTCAAATAAAGCAGTGTTTCCGTCCAGCCAGCCCTGTAACAACAAGGCGGCGGCGATGGCGTCCACCGGGTTATCGCGGTAGCTGCCTTTCTGGCCGCCACGGTCGCGGCGTTCGCCCTTGGCTTCAAAGGTGGTCAGGCGTTCATCGTGGGTATAGAAGGGCAGGTTGTAGCGGCCGTTAAGACGGCGGGCGAACTTTTCGGCGCGCAGGCACATGTCGCTGGGGGTGCCGTCCATGTTCAGGGGCAGGCCGACCACTACGGCATCGGGCTTCCACTCTTTGATCAGGGCTTCGACCTGGTTCCAGTCCGGTATGCCGTTCTGGGCCTTGAGGGTGCACAGCTCGCGGGCCTGGCCGGTGATGACCTGGCCGACCGCTACGCCGATCTGCTTGGTGCCGTAGTCAAAGCCGAGGATCAAACGCAAGGCCATCAGGCGTGCCCCGCCTGGCTGGTCAGCAGGCTGAGGTTGACCCGCAGCTTGGCCGCGGCGGCTTCCAGGCGCAGTTCGCTTGCGGTGTTGAACAGGATGTCGGCATCGAACGGGCAGGTCAGCCAGGCATTGCTGGCCAGTTCGGCTTCCAGCTGCCCGGCTTCCCAGCCGGCGTAACCCAGGGTGATTACACTTTGCTCAGGGCCCACGCCGTCGGCGATGGCGAACAGCACGTCCTGGGAGGTGGACAGCGAGACTCCGTCCAGGTCCACCGTGGCCTGGAACTTCGGCCCGGTGGGGTGCAGCACAAAGCCGCGATCGGTCTGCACCGGCCCGCCGATGTAGATCGGCACGCCCTGGCAACGGGCCGGCGGGTCGACCTCCGGACGCAGCTGTTCAAGGATATCGGCCAGGTTCAGCGCCTGCGGGCGGTTCACCACCAACCCCATGGCACCATTGGCCGTGTGCTCGACGATGTAGGTCAAGGTCTGCGCAAAGTTCGGGTCGGCCATATGGGGCATGGCGATCAGGAATTGGTGCTTGAGGTAGGTCGGGCTGACATTTTTCATGTCCGCTAGTGTGGCGTTGGAGGGGCGAACTGACAAGCTGGACGTGACCCGAATACAGTGCTGTCGGCTTTTCTGTAGGACGGCGCGTTCAGTTGCTGGAAAGGCGATCACCCTTGGCAAACTTCCAGGTGCGGATGATTTCCAGGCGGTCCACATCGTTCAAGTCCCCGGTAAACGGGGCAAAGGGCGCGGCCAGGCGCACGATGCGTTGGGCGGCCTGGTCCAGCAGCGGCTGACCGGACGATTCCAGCACCTGCACTTCATATAAGGTGCCGTCGCGGTTGATCGACACCAAAAGACGCAAATTGCCGTAGATCTGCTGGCGCCGTGCCTCTTCCGGGTAGTTCAGGTTACCGATGCGCTCGACCTTCTTACGCCACTCGTCCTTATACCAGGCGCCCTTGTCGCGCATGGTCGAGGCGGCGTTCAGGCGGTAAATGCGTGGGCGCTTGGCGTAAAGCTGTTGTTCATGGGCCAGTTCGGCTTCCAGGCTGGAGATTTCGTCGGACAGTGTCGAGCTGTCGAACGTCGGTGCCGGCTTCACGGGCTCGGGTTGCGGCTCGGTCTTGGTTTTCTCGCGCTGGACCGGGGCTTTTTGCGGCTTGGGTGCGACGGTGGTCACCGTGGGCTTGGGCGTGGCCTGTTTGACTTCAGGCTTGGGCGCCGGCGGCGGTGTGACCTTATTGACCTTGTTGTCCTGGAAGGGCGCCACTTCGGTGGTCTTGGGGATCGCCTTCTTGTCCAGGGTGCCACTGCCCTGCTGGTTGTCCTGGGCGATAAAGTCCGCCTTCTCGGGCTTCTTTTCGCTCTTGAACGTGGCGAGAGTGATTTCCAGGGTCTTGGTGATCTGCTTGGGCTCGACCATGGTGAAACCCACGCCGAGGATCAAGGCCAGGTGAATCAATGCCGCAAGAAACAGGGTAAATCCGAGCCGATCAGCCGGGCGCACGCCGCTGTGGGAGAGTTCGGAGGGCAGATCGGACGGGAGTGTCATGACAAGAAAACCAACATCGCGCGTTTCACAGGTCGGGCATGATAGCGCAATGTTGGTGTGTGTCCGGCTGTTCTATATCACTTGGCCTGCAGCTTGCGTTCGATGGCGGCCATCAACATTTCGCCGATGTTCGTGCCAAATGCGTTGTCGATCTCGCGAATGCAGGTCGGGCTGGTGACATTGATTTCGGTGAGGTTTTCCCCAATTACGTCAAGGCCTACAAACAGCAAACCCTTTTCCCGCAGGGTCGGGCCAACTTGGCTGGCGATCCAGCGGTCTTTGTCGGACAACGGCCGCGCTTCGCCTCGACCGCCTGCCGCCAGGTTGCCACGGGTCTCGCCTGCCGCCGGAATACGCGCCAGGCAGTAATCCACCGGCTCGCCGTCGATCATCAGGATGCGTTTGTCGCCGTCCTTGATCGCCGGCAGGTAGGCCTGGCCCATGATTTGCTGGGTGCCCAGGGCGGTCAGGGTTTCGAGGATCACCGACAGGTTGGGGTCGCCGGCGCGGTGACGGAAGATCGAGGTGCCACCCATGCCGTCCAGCGGCTTGAGGATCACATCGCCGTGCTTGGCGGCAAATTCACGCAGCACGTCGGCACGACGGCTGACCACGGTGGGCGGTGTGCACTGCGGGAACAACGTGGCGAACAGCTTTTCATTGCAGTCACGCAGGCTTTGCGGCTTGTTGACGATCAGCACGCCGGCACGTTCGGCCTGCTCCAGCAGGTAGGTGGAGTAGACGAACTCCATGTCGAACGGCGGGTCCTTGCGCATCAGGATCACGTCGAGGTCGCTCAGGGGGCTGTCGATTTCGTCCTGCAGTTCGAACCACTTCTCGGGGTTGGCAAACACCTGCAGCGGGCGCATGCGTGCACGGGCCTCGCCGTCGCCCTGGTAAAGGTCGCGCTGCTCCATATAGAACAGGCTCCAGCCGCGGGCCTGGGCGGCCAGGAGCATGGCCAGCGAGCTGTCCTTTTTATAGGAAATGCTGGCGATAGGGTCCATGACAATGCCGACGCGAACGCTCATGGGGGATTTCCTCTAGCAAAATTGGGGCGCATAAAAGTGGCGTCAGAGTGGCGCTGCGGCTGTTGTGGGTCAAGGAAAAACCACCGGGCGGGTGCCTCGATAGATTGCTCCCCGAGACTGTGCTAAAAAGACTGCCACGGCGCAGCAGCCCTTGAATTCCAAGGCCTGCGGCGCTCATCCTGTGCAACATCAGGCAGTACACACCGAAAACCGATTCGCTGTGGCGATGGTAGAGCAGATATGGAACAGCATTCCAACGCCTTGAGAGTGATGGTGATCGACGATTCGAAAACGATCCGCCGCACCGCCGAGACGCTGTTGAAGAACGTGGGCTGCGATGTCATCACGGCCATCGACGGTTTCGATGCCCTGGCCCGGATTGTGGATCATCACCCGCACATTATCTTTGTCGACATCATGATGCCGCGCCTGGATGGCTATCAGACCTGCGCCCTGGTGAAGAACAACCCGGTGTTCAAGTCGATCCCGGTGATCATGCTGTCCTCCAAGGACGGCCTGTTCGACAAGGCCAAGGGGCGCATCGTGGGTGTCGATCAGTTTTTGACCAAGCCTTTCAGCAAGGAAGAACTGCTGAGTGCGATCAAGGCCTATGTGCCCGGGTTCGCCGCAGTGGAACAAGCACACTGACGCCGCCTCACAAGGGCCGGCGCCGACCAATGTAGTGGGGAAAACCATGGCACGTGTTCTGATCGTCGACGATTCGCCGACCGAAATGTACAAACTGACCGGCATGCTGGAAAAGCACGGCCACCAGGTCCTCAAGGCCGAAAACGGCGCCGACGGCGTGGCCCTGGCCCGCCAGGAAAAGCCTGACGCCGTGCTGATGGACATCGTGATGCCGGGCCTCAATGGCTTCCAGGCCACCCGCCAGCTGTCCAAGGAGCCGGAAACCAACGGCATCCCGATCATCATCATCACTACCAAGGATCAGGAAACCGACAAGATCTGGGGCGCGCGCCAGGGTGCCAAGGATTACCTGACCAAGCCTGTGGACGAGGAAACCCTGATCGCCACCCTGAACAAGGTGCTGGCCGGCTGACGGCACGCCATCATGACCGAGTCGCAAACCGCCTTCGAGTTGCTGCTGGACATCGACCGCCGCTGCCGCCTGCTGGCCGCCGACCTGCCGTCCCAGGAAACCCGCCTGCAACGCTGGAGCGGGATTGGCTTTCGCCTGGGGCAGCATTGGTATGTCGCGCCCATGGGCGAAGTCGCCGAAGTCCTGCATGAGCCGCGTTGCACTTTAATGCCCGGGGTCAAGGCCTGGGTCAGGGGTGTTGCTAACCTGCGCGGGCGTTTGCTGCCGGTGATGGACCTCGGCGGCTTCCTTGGCCTTGAGCTGTCCAAGGCGCGCAAGCAACGGCGGGTGCTGGTGGTGGAATACAACGATCTGTTTGTCGGGCTGTTGGTAGACGAGGTGGTGGGGATGCAGCATTTTGCACAAGACGCCTTGCTGGCGAGCCCCAGCCCCGGCGCGCCATTTATCCAGGGCCAATTCGACGGCGAGCCGCTGTGGCAGGTCTTCAGCCCCTTCGCCCTGGCCCAGGCCCCTGGCTTCATGGATGTCGCCGCATGACCACCGCTACTACGCCCAAACCCCAGGCCGGCTCGCGCAGCCGTTCACAGATCATCGTGCTGTTTATCGCGCTGATCGTATTCATCATGCTGCTGTTCGCCAACTTTGCTTACCTCAACACCCAGTCCACCTACGACAAGCAGTACATCGGCCACGCCGGTGAACTGCGCGTGCTGTCCCAACGCATCGCCAAGAACGCTACCGAGGCCGCCGCCGGCAAGGCCGCCGCATTCAAGCTGTTGGGCGACGCGCGCAACGATTTTGCCCAGCGCTGGGGTTACCTGAAAAAAGGCGACCCGGAAACCGGCCTGCCCGCTGCGCCCAGTGCGGTCCGCGCCGAAATGCGCGCGGTGCAGACGGACTGGGAAGCGCTGTTGAAAAACACCGACGCGATCCTCGCCAGCGAACAGACCGTGCTGTCCCTGCACCAAGTGGCCGCGACCCTCGCCGAAACCGTACCGCAATTGCAGATGGAGTCGGAAAAGGTCGTCGACATCCTGCTGCAACGCGGCGCGCCGGCCAGCCAGGTGGCCTTGGCCCAGCGCCAGTCGCTGCTGGCCGAGCGTATCCTGGGCGCGGTCAACACGGTGCTGGCCGGTGACGAAACCGCCGTCCAGGCCGCCGACACCTTTGGCCGCGACGCCAATCGCTTCGGGCAGGTGCTCAATGGCATGCTCAACGGCAACCCCGGGCTGCGCATCACTCAGGTAGAAGACCGCGATGCCCGCGCGCGGCTGGCGGAAATCGCCGAGTTGTTCGAGTTTGTCTCCGGCTCCGTGGATGAAATCCTCGAAACCTCGCCGCAGCTGTTCCAGGTCCGCGCCTCGGCGAGCAATATTTTCAACCTGTCGCAAACCCTGCTCGATGAAGCCTCGCACCTGGCCACCGGTTTTGAAAACCTCGCCAGCGGACGCAGCTTCGACACCATCGGCGGCTATGTGCTGGGCCTGTTGGCGCTGGCCTCGATCATCCTGATCGGCCTGGTGATGGTGCGCGAAACCAACCGCCAACTACACGAGACCGCCGAGAAGAACGAGCGCAACCAGAACGCGATCATGCGCCTGCTCGATGAAATCGAAGACCTGGCCGACGGCGACCTCACCGTGACCGCCTCGGTGACTGAAGACTTCACCGGCACCATCGCCGACTCAATCAACTATTCCGTGGACCAGCTGCGCGACCTGGTGGCCACCATCAACCTCACCGCCGGGCAAGTGGCGGGTGCCGTGCAAGAGACCCAGGCCACCGCCATGCACCTGGCCCAGGCCTCCGAGCATCAGGCCCAGCAGATCGCCGAAGCCTCCACCGCGATCAACCAGATGGCCCAGTCCATCGACCAGGTGTCGGCCAACGCCGCCGAATCATCGGCGGTGGCGGAACGTTCGGTGGAAATCGCCAACAAAGGCAACGAGGTGGTGCACAACACCATCCACGGCATGGACAACATCCGCGAACAGATCCAGGACACCGCCAAGCGCATCAAGCGCCTGGGCGAGTCGTCCCAGGAGATTGGCGACATCGTCAGCCTGATCGACGACATTGCCGACCAGACCAACATCCTCGCCCTCAACGCCGCGATCCAGGCGAGCATGGCCGGTGATGCCGGACGCGGCTTTGCGGTGGTGGCCGATGAAGTGCAGCGGCTGGCCGAACGTTCGTCGGCGGCCACCCGGCAGATTGAAACCCTGGTGCGCGCGATCCAGGCCGACACCAACGAAGCCGTCATCTCCATGGAACAGACCACCACCGAAGTGGTGCGCGGTGCACGGCTGGCCCAGGACGCCGGGGTGGCGCTGGAAGAGATCGAAGGCGTATCGAAAACCCTGGCCGCGCTGATCCAGAGCATCTCCAACGCGGCGCAGCAACAGACCTCATCGGCGGGACAGATCTCCCTGACCATGAACGTGATCCAGCAGATCACCACGCAGACGTCATCGGGCTCCACCGCTACCGCCGAAAGCATCGGCAACTTAGCGAAGATGGCCAGCCAGTTGCGCAGGTCGGTGTCGGGTTTCACCCTGCCAGCGGCCAAACAGGCTGATGATTGAAATGCAGTCAAAATGTGGGAGGGGCTTGCCACCTCCCACACTCGATCTCCATTGGCTTTGAGATCCAGGCAACCCACGAATTCTAAGCGGAGCAGTTATGGTTGATCGGCACGACTACGTGGCCCTCGAATGGGTCAAGGGCGACATTGCCGAAACCCTGAAACAGGCCCGTTCGGCGCTGGATGCATTTGTCGAGACCCACGACGATGGCGTGATCAGCCAGTGCCTGGACGCTATCCACCAGGTGCATGGTGCGCTGCAAATGGTCGAGTTCTACGGCGCGGCGCTGCTGGCCGAAGAGATCGAAGAACTGGCCCTGGCGCTCCAGGCCGGGCATGTCGGCCAGCGCGAGGAAAGTATCCGCCTGCTGCAACAGGCCCTGGGCCAACTGCCGTTGTACCTTGACCGGGTGCACAGCGCTCGCCGTGATTTACCGCTGGTGGTGCTGCCGCTGCTCAACGACCTGCGCAGTGCCCACGGCGAAAGCCTGCTGTCGGAAACCAGCTTGTTCAGCCCGCAACTGCTGTCGATTGCGCCGCTTCCCGATGACGCCCTGGCTCAACGAGCGCCGGCCGACCTCCAGGCGCAACTGCGCCAGTGGCATCAACTGTTGCAGCAAGCCCTCGCCGGGCTGCTGCGTGAAGACCACGGGCCGAGCAACCTGGAAGATATGGCGCGGGTGTTCGCGCGCCTTGAGGCGCTGTGCCAGGGCGCGCCGCTGTTGCCGCTGTGGCAAGTGGCGTCGGCGCTGGTCGAGGGCATGCTCACCGGCGTAGTCGCCAACAGCCCGGCGCTGCGCAGCCTGCTCAAGGCCAGCGACAAGCAGCTCAAGCGCCTGCTGGCACAGGGCATCGGCGGGATCAACCAACCCGCACCGGATGAACTGCTCAAGAGCCTGTTGTTTTACGTCGCCAAAGTCACCCGACCGACCCCGCGCATGCAGAGTCTGAAAGAGCGCTACAGCCTGGATGAGGCCTTGCCCGACAGCACGGTGGTGGACGCCGAACGCGCGCGCCTTGCCGGGCCGGATCGCAACGCCATGGGCTCGGTGCTCGGTGCGTTGTGTGAAGAGTTGGTCCGGGTCAAAGAGCGCCTCGACCTGTTCGTGCGCAGCGACCGCCAGCACACGAGCGACCTCGACGCGCTGCTGGCGCCCCTGCGACAGATTGCCGATACCCTCGCGGTGCTGGGGTTTGGCCAGCCGCGCAAAGTCATCATCGACCAGCTGGCCGTGGTATTGAGCCTGGCCCAGGGGCATCGCGAGCCCAACGATGCGGTGTTGATGGACGTCGCCGGCGCGCTGCTCTATGTGGAAGCCACGCTGGCGGGAATGGTCGGCACCGTCGAGCCGGAAGGCCATGAAGAGAGCCGCCTGCCCACCACCGACCTGACCCAGATCCACCAGTTGGTCATCCGCGAATCCTGCCAGTGCCTGCAGCAAGCCAAGGAGCTGGTGATCGACTGTATCGAAGCCGATTGGGACCGCCAGCGCCTGGAATCCCTGCCGGAACTGCTGAGCCAGGTGCGCGGCGCGCTGGCGATGATCCCCTTGCCCCGCGCGGCAAGCCTGATGCGCGGTTGCACCGATTATGTCGACGAACAGTTGATGGTCAACGACAACCCGCCGTCGGAGGTACAACTGGGGCATTTCGCTGACGTGATCAGCAGCCTGGAGTATTACCTCGAGCGCATGCTCCAGGACCCGGACGCCGCCGGTGAACGGGTGTTGGAAATGGCCACCCAAAGCCTGGCTGCGCTGGGCTACCTGCCTGCCGAAAAACCCTGGCGCCAGGCGCTGGCAGCACCCGATGGCGCGCTGTCGAGCGAGGTTGCGCCCAGCCAGTCGCAGTTCGACGCACTGGCCAACCCCACTTCGGGCCTCAATCCGCCGGCCTTGCAACGCCCCGGTAGCCTGCTGCCGCCGCCGGCCGATGAAGCGCCCATCGACGATGAACTGCGCGATGTCTTCCTCGAAGAAACCGAGGAAGTCCTTGAGGTGCTGCACCGTCACCTGCCCAACAGCGCGGACAAAACCGCCCAGGGCGAAATGCGCCGCGCTTTCCACACCCTGAAAGGCAGCGGCCGCATGGTACGCGCCCTGGTGCTGGCGGAGCTGGCCTGGGCCGTGGAAAACCTGCTGAACCGTGTGCTCGAGCGCAGTGTGGCCCTCGGCCCCGAGATCCAACAGGTGCTGGATGACGCCGTGGCCCTGCTGCCGGCATTGATCGCCGACTTCGCGACGGGCGAGCAACACCAGCGCGATGAGGTCGACGCCCTGGCCGCCCGCGCCCACGCCTGGGCCAACGGCGCAGGGTCAGGCGCCGAACCCCACGATCCGATGTTGCTGGAGATCTTCCGCAACGAAGCCCAGAGCCATCTGGACAGCCTCAACCACTTCCTGCAACAGGCCGCCGAGCATGTGCCGCTGCAAGTCAGCGATGAACTGCAACGGGCCCTGCACACCCTCAAGGGCAGCGCCTACATGGCTGGCGTGTTGCCCATCGCCGAGCTGGTGCGCCCACTGGATCACCTGACCCGCGAATACAAGGCCCATCGCCTGCCGCTGGACCTGGACGAAGTCGAGTTGCTGCTGGAAGCCGAAGGCCTGTTCCAGCGCGGGTTGCGTCAACTGGACCGCGATCCCCTGGTGCCGATCAAGGGCGCGGATGACTTGATCCGCCGTACCCAGGCCCTGCTCGACCATCAACTGGCCGCGCTGCTCGACGCCCCCAACACGGGGTTGCGGATCAAGCGCGACCCGCAACTGATTGCCAACTTCCTGGCCCAGGGCATGGACATTCTGCTCGACGCCGAAAGCCTGCTGCGCCGCTGGCAGCAACACCCCGGCGAACGCCAGGAACTCACCGCGCTGCTGGATGAATTGACCACGTTGGGGGAGGGCGCGCATGTTGCTGACCTGCACGCCATCGATGAACTCTGCGAAGCCTTGCTCGACCTCTACGGCGCCGTGGAAGAAAGCAGCCTGGCGGTCAGCGAACGGTTTTTCCATGAGGCCGAACAGGCCCATGAGGCGCTGATCAGCATGCTCGATCAATTGGCCGCCGGCCAGGAAATCATCCCGGCTCCGGCACGTGTACACGCCCTGCGCGAACTGCTGGACGATGCGCTGGACCCTTCTGCCACCGGCCTGATCAAAAGCGACGGCAGCCGTACCCTGAGCATCTCCGAACTGGGCGCCGCCACCGCGCAACTGCAGGATGAAACGTGGATCGACGATGAACTCGTGGAGATCTTCCTCGAAGAAGCCGTGGATATCCTCGACAGTGCGGGGCAGTCGCTCAAGCGCTGGCTGCTGGAGCCGGACAGTGCCGCGCCGTTGTCGTCCCTGCAGCGCGACCTGCACACCCTCAAGGGCGGCGCGCGCATGGCCGACATCGGACCGGTGGCCGACCTTGCCCATGAATTGGAGTGCGTGTACGAAGGCCTGGTGGATCGGCGCTACAGCTACTCCAGCGAGCTGTCGCAGGTGCTGATGGCCAGCCATGAGCGACTGGCCTTGCAACTGGAGGAACTGCAGCACCATCAACCCTTGAGCGACAGCGCCGAACTGGTCGCCAGGTTGCGCGCGCTACGCCAGGGCGGCATGCCGGCTGCACAGGCCGCTCCACCTGCGGAAACGCCGGGCACCGACCCCGAGTTGCTGGACATCTTCCTCGAAGAAGCCGCCGACATTCTCGACAGCTCCGGCAGCGCCTTGCTGCGCTGGCAGGCCGAGCCGAACAATCGCCAGGAAGTCGAAACCCTGCTGCGCGACCTGCACACCCTCAAGGGCGGCGCGCGCATGGTCGAGATCGGGCCGATCGGTGACCTGGCCCATGAGCTGGAATTTCTCTACGAAGGGCTGTCCGCCGGTTTGCTCGCGCCGTCCGCCGAACTGTTCGCGTTGCTGCAGGGCTGCCACGACCGCCTGGCGCAGATGATCGACGCCGTGGCGGATGGGCTGCCGGTGGGGTCGGTGGACAAGCTCATCGAACGTATCAAGAGCCTGGTGCACCCCAGCGATGAGCCCGTGACGCCCGTGGCGCTGCCCGCAGGCAAGGTCGAAGCGGTGGTTGATCCCGGCGCCGACATGGTGAAGATTTCCGCTGACCTGCTGGACGACCTGGTCAACCTGGCCGGCGAGACCTCGATCTTCCGTGGCCGTATCGAGCAGCAAGTCAACGACGCACGCATTGCCCTGCATGAGGTGGAAACCACTATCGAACGCATGCGCGACCAACTGCGCCGCCTCGACACCGAAACCCAGGGGCGCATCCTCAGTCGTCAACAGGCCGAGGCCGAGCGCCTGGGCTATGAAGAATTCGACCCGCTGGAAATGGACCGTCATTCGCAGTTGCAGCAACTGTCCCGGGCGCTGTCGGAATCGGCCTCCGACCTGCTCGACCTCAAGGACACCCTCGACCGCCGCAACGAGGACGCCCATGGCCTGTTGCAGCAACAGGCGCGCATCAACACCGAGTTGCAGGAAGGCCTGATGCGCACGCGCATGGTGCCCTTCGAACGCATGCTGCCGCGCCTCAAACGCATCGTGCGCCAGGTGGCGGGCGAGTTGGGCAAGGACGTGGAATTCATCGTCGGCAATGCCGAGGGCGAGATGGACCGCAATGTGCTGGAGCGCATGGCGGCACCGCTGGAACACATGCTGCGCAACGCCGTCGACCATGGCCTGGAGTCCCGCGATGCGCGGCTGTTGGCCGGCAAGCCGGAGAAGGGCCGCATCACCCTGGACCTGACCCACGAAGGCGGCGATATCGTTTTCGACATGCGCGACGACGGTGCCGGCGTGCCCCTGGAAGCGGTGCGGCGCAAGGCGATCAAGCGCGGTTTGCTCGCCCCTCATCAAGAGATGAGCGACCGCGATGTGTTGCAGTTCATCCTGCAGCCGGGGTTCTCCACGGCGGAAAAGATCACGCAGATTTCCGGGCGCGGCGTGGGCATGGACGTGGTGCACGAAGAAGTGCGCCAGCTCGGCGGCTCGATGTTCATTGACTCGACACCGGGGGAGGGCGTGCACTTTCGCATCCGCCTGCCGTTTACCGTGTCGGTCAATCGGGCGTTGATGGTGCACTGCGCGGACGATCAATACGCGATCCCGCTCAACACCATCGAAGGGCTGGTGCGGGTGCTGCCCCATGAGCTGGCGGGGCACTACCAGCAGGATCCGCCGTGTTATGAATATGCCGGCCAACGCTACGAGCTGTTTTACCTGGGTGACCTGCTGCACACCGTCGGTCGCCCGAAATTACTGGGCCAGTATCAACCCGTGCCGGTGTTGCTGGTGCAGTGCAACGAGCGCCGTGTGGCGGTGCATGTGGACGCCATGGCCGGCACCCGGGAGATTGTGGTCAAGGGCCTGGGCCCGCAGTTTTCCGGGGTGCAGGGGTTATCCGGCGCGACCATCCTGGGGGATGGGCGCGTGGTGTTGATCATCGACCTGCTCGCGCACATCCGCGCCCGGCAACCGGCCTTGCCGGCCCAGGCGGTGGATGCTCCGTTGATCCTCAACGACCCGCTGAAAAAGCGCCCGCTGCTGGTGCTGGTGGTGGACGACTCGGTCACCGTGCGCAAAGTCACCAGCCGCCTGTTGGAGCGCAACGGCATGAACGTACTCACCGCCAAGGATGGCATCGACGCCCTTGCCGTGCTCGAGGAACATACCCCCGACCTGATGCTGCTCGACATCGAAATGCCGCGCATGGACGGCTTCGAAGTCGCCATCCAGGTGCGCAACGACCCCCGGCTGATGCGCCTGCCGATCATCATGATCACCTCCCGCACCGGCCAGAAACACCGCGACCGCGCCATGGCCATCGGCGTCAACGACTACCTGGGCAAGCCGTACCAGGAATCGGTGCTGCTCGAAAGCATCGCCTACTGGAGCAAATCCCGTGCTTGACCACCGCACCAGCCAACTCACCGGCCTGCTCCTGCCCCTGGCCGACCGCCACCTGATACTGCCCAACGTCGCCATCGCCGAGTTGATCGACTTCCAACGCGGCGAACCGGCCAGCGATGCGCCGCCGTGGTATTTGCGGCAAGTGACGTGGCGGGATCGGCAAATCCCGTTGATCAGCTTTGAAGCGGCGTGCGGCGAGGCCGGCGTGACCGGCGAACGCTCGCGGATCGTGGTGTTGAATGCACTGGGCGGCCGACCGACGTTGAAGTTTATTGCGCTGGTGATCCAGGGTATTCCACGGTCGTACAAGCTCGATAGCGAATTGAGCTACGTGGACGTGCCGCTGTGCCCGCTGGAACTGGCGGCGGTGCAGGTGGGGGAACATGTGGCTAAGGTGCCGGATTTGATGGGGCTCGAGGCGTTGCTGGCGGAGTCCGGGTTGGCGTGAATCTAAGTCATGTGAGGATCCCCTGTGGGAGGGGCATCTGAATGTGATATTGCGTAGCAGCTGTCGAGCCCCGGCGAGGCTGCGTTTGCGGCCCGTCTGACACACCGCTGACGCAGCCTCGCCAGGGCTCGACAGCTGCTACGCAGGGAGACTTGCTCAAGCCCTCAATCAATCCGCGCAAACCGCTCAATTAACGGCTGCTCCCGATGCTCGGCCTGCCACAAGTCGTAGGCACTTTGCATCGATAGCCATAGTTGTGCAGTACTTACGCCGGCTCGCTCCAACCGGACGGCAAGGTCCGGGCTGACGGGAGCGTGGCCATGCAAGATCCTTGAAAAAGTTTCGCGGGCAAAGCCAAGACGTTTAGCCATTTCGGTGATGGTGATGCCCAAGGCTGGGACCACGTCCTCAAGCAGAATTTCACCTGGGTGAGGTGGGTTGTGCATACCCATATCGATACCTCTACTCAGTGGTAATCAAGATAATCAACCAGTTCGACCTGATCGTCGAACATCCGAAAAATGATGCGCCAGTTACCACTTATGCTGACTGACCAGTAGTCGATCAGGTCGCCCTTCAAACGGTGGAAGCGCCAGCCGGGCAGATCCAGTGCATCTGGGTGCTCGGCCTTGTCCAGAATGAGCAGCATGCGGCGCAAGCGCTTTGCATGATTTGCGTTGATGCCTCTGGTTGAACCGGTCTCATAGAACGCCCTGAGTCCTTTATGTTTCCAGCTGACGATCATGGCGCGATTGTGATGTGATACATCACGCTCTGCAATGGCCTTGCATCGGGATTAACGATCGGGTTCATGATGCCTGCCCGTAGCTATTCGGAGCGAAAAGCCTAGGGACAACGGTTCCGAGCAACAACCTGAAAAGTCTGTCAGATAATTCTCTTCTGAGTGTCGATGATCGTTCCCACGCTCCGCGTCACCCTATTGCAGGGCTTTGGTCTTGCGCTGGCTGGCGGCTGCGGCTGGGGCTTCGGATTTTTCCTGCAAGATTTTGGGTTGTGCATGAACTTGTCGCGTGCAGTCAGCGCGCCTAGTCTTCGTCCCGTCATCGCAAAAAACGGTGACACGGACGTGCAAGTCCGGTTACATGTCGGCGCACCAACGCCCATAGCCATTCAACGGGCGTTTTTTATGCCTGCTGTATTTGTTATGGCGGCTGTGCGTGGGAGATCCTTCGGGGTCTGCCGGGGTCCGATATGCCCGGTCTTGCACACCTGCGCACAGCTGCCACCTTAATTCGCGTGCAAGCGGAAAAGGGCAGTCTCCATCACATATCGGAGTTGTAAATCATGGTTAAACCTACCCCCAATCCGCCCGCAAGCCTCTTCACCGTAAACCTCCACCAAAACACCGAAACCCTGCTGGTCAACGCCAGCGAAACCCTGTCCTCCCTCAACGCACTCACCTGCAACCTGGCCTTCGACCTGGACACTTCCCAGCGCGCCATCATGCTCGGGATCCAGCAAATGACCGAGTTGGGGCAGTTGCTGGTGGATCGGGCGCTGGAGCAGGTCAGCCCTTCGCTGGAAAAGGTCCCAAACAGGGACTGATCAGCCCCTGTTTGGGACCGCTATCTAACAGGCATCACTGAACAAATGTGGGAGGGGCGGTGCGACGATTCGACTTGCCCCCGATGGCTGAGTGTCAGTTGATACATCACTTAGCTGACCCACCGCCATCGGGGGCAAGTCGAATCGTCGCACCGCCCCTCCCACATTTAGATCATCTTTTGGCTCGGGTCAGCATTTGCTGATGCTCCATTACTCCAACCGTAACGATCCGCCGCCCAGCTTGATTGATGGCCCCCTGAATCACTCCTAAGGTACAGCCCACGACAGCAAACCCGTGGAGCGACCATGACAACAACAATAAACCCCGACTCGCGCTGGACGCGGCGGCGCGACGAGAAGCAGCGGCGGCTGGGGCTGGTCAAAAAAATCGCAGACGGGGCCGTGTTGCCCAGTGACAGGATTGTCGAGGCGCTTGAGGCGCTGATCCTCCCCGGCGACCGCGTGGTGCTGGAAGGCAACAACCAGAAGCAGGCCGACTTCCTCTCGCGCTCCCTGGCCCAGACTGACCCGGCCAAACTCCACGATTTGCACATGATCATGCCCAGCGTCGGGCGGTCCGAGCACTTGGACCTGTTTGAAAAGGGCATCGCGCGCAAGCTGGACTTTTCCTTCGCCGGCACCCAATCCCTGCGCATCAGCCAACTGCTCGAAGACGGCTTGCTGGAAATCGGCGCGATCCACACTTACATCGAACTCTATGCACGGCTGGTGGTGGACCTGATCCCCAACGTCGTACTCTCCGCCGGTTTCATGGCTGACCGTGCCGGCAATATCTACACCGGCGCCAGCACCGAAGATACTCCGGCGCTGATCGAACCCGCCGCGTTCAGCGATGGCATCGTGATCGTGCAGGTCAACCAGTTGGTGGATGACGTCAGCGACTTGCCCCGCGTCGACATCCCCGCCAGTTGGGTGGATTTTGTGGTGGTGGCCGACAAGCCGTTCTACATCGAGCCGCTGTTCACCCGCGACCCGCGCCATATCAAGCCGGTGCATGTGTTGATGGCGATGATGGCGATCCGCGGCATCTACGAAAAACACAATGTGCAGTCACTCAACCATGGGATCGGCTTCAACACCGCCGCCATCGAATTGATCCTGCCCACCTACGGTGAATCCCTGGGCTTGAAGGGCAAGATCTGCCGCAACTGGACCCTCAACCCGCACCCCACGCTGATCCCCGCCATCGAAAGCGGCTGGGTGGAAAGCGTGCATTGCTTCGGCACCGAACTGGGCATGGAGAACTACATCGCCGCGCGCCCGGATGTGTTCTTCACCGGCCGCGACGGTTCGATGCGCTCCAACCGAATGTTCTGCCAGCTGGCCGGCCAATACGCGGTGGACCTGTTTATCGGCGCTACCCTGCAAGTCGACGGCGACGGCCATTCCAGCACCGTGACCCGTGGCCGCCTCGCCGGCTTTGGCGGGGCGCCGAACATGGGCCACGACCCGCGTGGCCGTCGTCACGGTACGCCGGCATGGCTGGACATGCGCCACGGCGACGCGCCGGAAGCGCTGCTGGAGCGCGGCAAAAAGCTTGTGGTGCAGATGGTCGAGACCTTCCAGGAAGGCGGCAAGCCCACCTTCGTCAACACCCTGGATGCGGTCGAAGTGGCGCGCAAAAGCGGCATGCCCCTGGCGCCGATCATGATCTACGGTGACGACGTCACCCACCTGCTCACCGAAGAAGGCATCGCCTACCTGTATAAGGCGCGGTCCCTGGAAGAGCGCCAGGCGATGATCGCCGCCGTCGCCGGGGTGACCGCCATCGGCATGCGCCACAACCCCAAGGACACCGCACGCATGCGTCGCGAAGGCCTGATCGCCTTGCCCGAAGATTTGGGCATCCGCCGCACCGACGCCACCCGCGAGTTGTTGGCCGCCAAGAGCGTGGCCGACCTGGTGGAGTGGTCCGGTGGCCTGTACAACCCGCCCGCCAAATTCAGGAGCTGGTAAATGCGCGCCCTTAAACTGCACGAACTCAGCCTCGCGGATCGCCTGGCGGATATGGCCGTCGATGCGCTGATCGATGAAGCCGACCTGTCGCCCAAGCCCGCCCTGGTGGACCGTCGCGGCAACGGCGCCCACAGTGATTTGCACCTGGGGCTGATGCACGCCTCGGCGCTGTCGCTGTGGCCGATGTTCAAGGCAATGGCCGAGGCGGCGCTTGAACTCGGTGAAGTCGGCTTGCCCCTGCGCGAAGCCCTCGGCCGTATCGGGCGCGAAGGCGAGCAGGCGATGCTCGTCACCACCCACGGCGTGAACACCCATCGCGGCGCGATCTGGGCCCTCGGCCTGCTGACTGCAGCGGCTGCCCTGGAACCGCGTGCCATAACGCTGAACGCCGCCAGACTGGCCCTGCTCAACGACCGTTACGCGCCCCAATCGATGAGCCACGGCGCCCAGGTCGCGCAACGCTACGGCGCACGTGGTGCCCGTGAAGAAGCGCAACTGGGCTTCCCCGCCGTGACCCAACGCGGTCTGCCGCAACTGCGCCAGAGCCGCCGCCAGAACGTCGGTGAACAGAACGCGCGTCTTGACGCCTTGCTCGCGATCATGACCGACCTGGCCGACACCTGCGTGCTCTATCGCGCCGGCCTGGAAGGCCTGCATGCCATGCAGCGCGGTGCCCAGGCCGTGCTCGACGCCGGCGGCAGCGCAAGCCTCGCCGGGCGCCGCCAACTGCATGAGCTGGACCATCAACTGCTGGCCCTGAATGCCTCCCCCGGTGGCGCCGCCGACCTGTTGGCCGCCTGCCTGTTTATCGACCGCCTCGACGGAGCGTTGTGATGGAAACCTTATCCTTTGAATTCCCCGCCGGGCAGCCGCCAACAGGCCGTGCGCTGGTGGGTTGCGTCGGCTCGGGCGACCTGGAAGTGCTGCTGGAGCCGGGCACGGCCGGCACGTTGACCATCCAGGTACAGACCTCGGTGAATGGCGCCGAACAACGCTGGCAGCACCTGTTCGAACGCATTTTCCAAGAGCAGACGCCACCGGCCCTGAACATTGATATCCACGATTTCGGCGCCACCCCCGGCGTGGTGCGTTTGCGCCTGGAACAGGGATTCGAGGAGATCGGCCATGACTGACTTGCTGGCTAAACACAGCTTCGTGGAACTGGGTGCGCGGCAGCGGGCCAAGGCCTTGTTGGATGCCGGCACCTTTCGCGAACTGATCGACCCGTTCCAGAGGGTCATGTCGCCCTGGCTCAGCCGCCAAGGGGTGGTGCCCCAGGCCGATGACGGCGTGGTGATCGCCAAGGGCAGCATCGGCGACTTGCCCGTAGTGATTGCGGCCATTGAAGGTAACTTCCAGGGCGGCAGCCTCGGTGAAGTGGGCGGCGCGAAAATCGCCGGCGCCCTGGAACTGGCCGCCGAAGACAACCGCAAGGGCATCCCGACCCGCGCCGTGCTGCTGCTGGAAACCGGCGGCGTGCGCTTGCAGGAAGCCAACCTCGGCCTGGCCGCGATTGCCGATATACACGCGGCGATTGTCGACCTGCGCCAGTACCAGCCGGTGATCGGCGTAGTGGCGGGCAGCGTTGGCTGTTTCGGTGGCATGTCCATCGCCGCCGGGCTGTGCAGCTACCTCGTCGTCACCCGCGAAGCGCGCCTGGGCCTGAACGGTCCGCAGGTGATCGAACAGGAAGCCGGGTTGGAAGAGTACGACTCTCGCGACCGTCCTTTTATCTGGAGCCTCACGGGCGGCGAACAGCGTTTCAACAGCGGCCTGGCCGACCGTTACGTGGCCGACGATGCGGCGCAGATCCAGCAGACGGTCAGCGCGTTGTTGCAGCAAGGCGTGCCCGCCCAACAACGCAGTCGCCAGGCTGATTATTACCTCACACGCTTGGCCGAGTTGGACGCCGTAGCGCAAATCGACCCGGCGACGGTGCGCGAGCTGTATCAGGGAGAACGCTCATGAGAGGCTTGCAGTGGTTCAACGCATTGAGCGCCGGCGCTCCAGTTGTAGACGATTTGCCGGCGTCGCTGAGGGTGGCCGACGGTGTATTGGGTGAGCAACAGGTGCGCTTTGTCGCCGTGGTGACCGACGCGCAAAACCGCTTCCCTCGGGCGCGCAATGGCGAAGTCGGCCTGCTCGAGGGCTGGGGCCTGGCCAAGGCCGTCGATGAGGCCATCGCCCGCGGCGACAAGCGCCCGATCATCGCCATCGTCGATGTGCCCAGCCAAGCCTATGGCCGTCGCGAAGAAGCCCTCGGCATCCACCAGGCCCTGGCCGCTGCGGCCGACAGCTATGCCCGCGCGCGCCTCGCCGGCCACCCAGTGATTGCGCTGCTGGTGGGCAAGGCCATGTCCGGTGCGTTCCTGGCCCATGGCTACCAGGCCAACCGCCTGATTGCCCTGCGCGACCCCGGCGTAATGGTGCACGCCATGGGCAAGGCCTCGGCCGCGCGGGTGACCCTGCGCAGCGTCGAAGAGCTGGAAGCCCTGGCCGCCAGTGTGCCGCCCATGGCCTATGACATCGACAGCTATGCCAGCCTCGGCTTGCTGTGGGAGACCTTGTCGGTCAGCCAGATTGAACAGCCCACGGCGGACGATGTAGCGCGGGTCAGTGATTGCCTGGTGAATGCGATCAAGGACATCGGCAGCGCCGATCTGCGCGGACGCCTCGGCGCGACTAATCGGGCAGCCTCCAGCCAGGTTCGCCAACTGCTGCGGGAACAATGGTGAACGCCCACGACTTGCTCTGGGGCATGACCCCG